>JBDRTM010000083.1:0-12643 GCA_043824065.1 Planctomycetota bacterium
AATGTCCTTGCGAGCGAGGAGGTCACGAAAGTCGTTATAGATGGCGCATCCCTTGTCACCGTATTGCCGGTCAACAATATCCTTGGCTTTTTGGCGGCGCTCGGCGCGAACATCACAAACAGCAACGACCCGCACATCCTCATGTCCCATAAATGCACGCATGTTCGCGGTACCTTGACCACCCATACCGATACAGCCCATTACGATGCGATTGCTCGCGGCAGCACTATCGGCTTTACCTAAAGCCAAGGAAGGCACAATATATGGAAACGCTATCGCACCGGCGGCGATTCCCGTTGCTTTCTTAAGGAGCCGACGTCGATTAAAGTTTTTTTGTGCGGACATCATTAAAGTCTCCTCGAAATTAGTACCACTGTGGCCGAGTGAGCAAAAGACCCTCATGTATCCAGAGGCACCGAACACAGAGGACAGAACTGACTTCTATTTATGCAAAGCTTTTCAGACTCTGAATCTATATTTAATTTCTTTATGCCTTCTTGAATGCTATCCATTTCTGCTTGCTCTTGGCACTATCCAAAACGGTCTCAATGAACAGCATGCCCCGCAGACCATCGTCAACGTCCGGGAAGTCCAGTGCCAATGGGTCCGGTTTTGTCCTGGTTATTCTTGCCCGCACAGTTTCGGCAAAGTTGTAGTAATTGTTGGCGAAGGCCTCGAAGAAAGCTTCAGGATGACCGGATGGCAATCGAGTAGCACGACCCGCTGCAGCGCTTTTCGCTCCGACATAATCGTTTCCGCGGCACCAAACCTGTACCGGCCCGTTCGGCACCCTTACGTACAGGTAGTTGGGATGCTCCTGATGCCATTCCAGGCTTTTTTCTTCGCCATAAATCCAGATGGCCAGATTGTTTTCTTCGCCGATTGAAATCTGGCTGGCGTGGAGGACACCCCTGGCACCGTTGTTGAAACGCAGCAGCACGTTGCCGTCGTCATCCAGCCTTCGGCCCTTGACAAAAATCGTCAGGTCGGCACATACTTGGGTAATCTTCAGCCCCGAGATGTATTCGGAAAGGTTTTCGCAATGTGTTCCAATGTCACCCATACACCCGGCGCCGCCGCTTTGCTTGGGGTCGGTCCGCCAGGCCGCCTGCATCTGGCCTGTCCTCTCCAACGGGGTCGATAACCAGCCCTGCGGATACTGTACTACTATCTTGCGAATCTTACCCAAATCGCCCTTTCGCACCATGTCCCGGGCCAATTTGACCATCGGGTAACCGGTGTAGTTGTGCATCAGACCAAATACCCTGCGGGACTTCTTAACGAGTTTTTGCAGGGCTTTTGCCTCTTTGGCGTTGAGCGTCATTGGTTTCTCGCACATCACGTGGAAGCCCGCATTGAGAAAGTCTCTGGCGATAGGAAAATGCCAGTTGTTCGGCGTGGTAATCGAGACAAAATCGATCCTTTCACCCTCCGGCAGCTTAAGCTCACCGGCGATCATTTGCTCATAAGTGCCATACACTCGCCTGCGGTCAAGCAGAAGCTCGCGTCCCATCTGCTTTGATTTTTGTGGCTTGATATCGAACGCACCGGCCACCAGCTCAATACCGCCGTCCAAACGAGACGCCCTGCGGTGCACCTCACCTATGAATGCTCCCGGCCCACCACCAACCATTCCCATCTTCAATTTTCGGTCGAGTTTCATATTCGCTCCTTTCAATCAAATACCGAAATGACATTCCGTTTTTTGAGATACTGTTTTAATCGTTTACAAATTTATTTTGTTCAAAAAGTAAAAGTACTGCCTCCTGTAAAAACGTCTTTTCAAGATTATAGAGATTCAGGCCACCAAAGCAACCCAAAAAGACATCCTTTTTGGTTACAGCTATTTACTCAAACTGAGCAATTCATATCGTCATCCCTGCGAAAGCAGGGAACCAGAGTTGTATCGGTACAATGGATTCCCGCTTGCGCGGGAATGACAAATTGTGTTATATTATTACCAGAGCGATAGTTTCTTAGACCAACAAAAAAAGCAAG
The DNA here is from genome assembly GCA_043824065.1 of Planctomycetota bacterium. GTDB lineage: Bacteria > Planctomycetota > Phycisphaerae > Sedimentisphaerales > Anaerobacaceae > NIOZ-UU13. Next base: position 1,999 of record JBDRTM010000083.1, read on the forward strand.
TATAACCTAAACCTCCCCATTCCGCAAGGCCTCGTACAAAAAGAAATCAAGACAAAATAATCCTCTCCCTGCTGAAAGAATTGGTCAATTCGAGAATATAGCAAAGTTAGGGTTGACAATAATTGAACGTAAGTTATAAACCTCCTAATACGAACCGTTGGTAAATTCTAAATGCAGATGGATATAAAAATTGGAGAAATAAATGAAAACCGATATTAGCCCGGTATCTGTTGATTTGTACTTCATTCCCGTGGAAACCAGAATTCCCCTTAAGTTCGGGACCCAGGTAGTAACCCATGTTACTTGTGCACGCGTTTGCGTAACGGTGGCGAACAAACAAGGACAAAGGGCACAGGGATGGGGTGAAACTCCATTAAGTGCCGAGTGGGCCTGGCCCAGCAGCTTAGGACATCAGGAAAGAAACGAGGTGATGGAAGATTTCTGCCGGATGCTTGCCGAGGCTTGGGTACAGCTCGACAAGCAGGGTCATCCGATTGAATTGGGCAGCGATTTTATTAAATCAATATTGCCCGGCCTTCTGGAGCAGCTCAACGACCAACGGGGTGGACAAGTAGAGCCGATGCCCCATCTGGCGGCTTTGGTCTGCTGTTCGGCCTTTGATGTTGCTATACACGATGCCTATGGTCAGCTTCTGGGCCGGAATGTGTACTCGACTTACAACGCCGAATTTATGAATACTGATTTGTCCGGTTTTCTCAAGCCGGCTGATGATGTTGACATTTCGTTTGAGGGCAAATATCCTGCTGATTTCTTCGCTCATCCTCCGGCGAAGACTATGCCTGCCTGGCATCTGGTAGGTGGAAAGGATTTGCTCGATGCCTCTGAACTGACTGGAACAGAACCCGACGACGGCTATCCGGTTCTATTGCCGGACTGGATAAAGCGCGATGGCCTGACCTGCCTGAAGGTGAAACTGCGCGGCAATGATTCTGCATGGGATTATGAACGTTTCATCAAGGTTGGCAAAATAGCGTTCGAAAATAATGTTCTGTGGCTGACCAGCGATTTCAACTGCACGGTTAACAACCCTGCCTATGTGAATGACATTCTGGACAGATTAATAATAGAACATCCTCGAACCTACCAGCAGATTCTCTACGTGGAACAGCCGTTTCCATACGACCTGGAAGAAAACCAGATTGACGTTCACAGTGTGTCGGCGCGCAAGCCATTATTTATGGACGAAAGCGCCCACGACTGGAGACTAATCAGGCTCGGCCGGGCTTTGGGCTGGACCGGAGTTGCATTGAAAACCTGCAAAACGCAAACCGGTGCGTTGCTGAGTCTGTGCTGGGCCAAGGCACACGGAATGACCCTGATGGTGCAGGACTTGACTAATCCGATGTTGGCACAGATTCCTCACGTTCTTTTGGCGGCATACGCGGGAACGATTATGGGCGTCGAGACCAATGCGATGCAGTTTTACCCGGCAGCTTCGGCGCCGGAGGAGGCGGTGCACCCGGGGCTTTATAAACGGCGCAACGGCCAGGTTGACTTATCGACATTAAGCGGGCCGGGCTTTGGTTACAGACTGGATGAAATCAAAAGGGATTTGCCCGAATTAGCAGCAAGTTTTGAAAGGTAAAGTTGATTTGTAGAAAACATCAGATGTCATTCTGAGGTGCAGCCGAAGAATCTCATCTCTTGGGCAATAAAGAGATTCTTCACTTCGCTGCGCTCCGTTCAGAATGACAAGTGTTGTATGTGTTCTACAAAGTAAAATAAAGTTTAAATTGTTTTATCTTTAAATTAGGGAGTAACTGAAAATGGCGAAATTAAGCGCATTCGCGGATGAAGTAACCGATAACTTTTTAGAGCAGGTTAAGTACCTTGCCGGCGAACATGTCGGTTATATTGAGCCTCGTTTTATCAACAAGAAAAATATAATGGACCTCACGAAAAACGAGCTGAGCGAAGCGAAAAAGATGATACAGGACCACGGCCTGAAGGTAAGCGCCATCGGCTCACCCATAGGCAAGGTAAAACTTGACGAGCCTTTCGGGCCGCATCTGGACAAGTTCAAACACGCAGTTGACTTGGCCATACTCTTTGAAACCCCGTATATACGAATGTTCAGCTACTATGCTCCGGAAGGTCAGAATATCGATAATTATCGCGACCAGGTTATGGAGCGAATGGCCGCCAAAGTTGAGGTACTTAAAGATGTCAACGTTACGATGGTTCATGAAAATGAAGCTAACATTTACGGCCATACCGCTGAACAGTGCGTTGAGATTGTCAAAACCATCGATTCGCCAAAATTACGGCTGGTCTATGACCCGGCTAATTTCGTCTGGGGGGAAAAGATAACGGATAATGTCGAAACCTGCTGGCCCGTGATGAAGCCCTACGTTGTCCACATTCATATCAAAGACTGGAAGCTCGGAACAGAAGACGTCGGCAGCGTACCGGGCGAAGGTGATGGCCAAATCAAAGAGCTGCTTGCCGAGCTGGCGGCGCTTAACTATAACGGCTGTCTTACGATGGAGCCGCACCTGCAGACCGGCGGCCAGTTCGGAGGCTCGACGGGACCTGAGCTTTTTTCAAGGGCCATCGCTGCGGTCAGAGAGCTTGCAGCCGAGGTCGGGCTTACGTGTGATTAACTCTGTAAGGCCTTGGTGTAAAATGGAGATTAGGCATGCTTTGAAAAGGGAAAATCTGTTGTTTGATTTTTTCTTTTCAAACAGTAATTAATAATTAAGCAAGAGCCAAAGTTGATTACTACAGGAAATCAAAAAAACGGATTTCCTGTAATAATATATGCCTAATCTCCATTTTACAGAGCTTGTTAATTTTATAGAGAAAGGAAAACACAGATGAAGACCTGGAATTTTGGAATAGTCGGTGCCGGATTAATCGCTGATTTTCACGCAAGAGCATTAGGCGATATTCCCAATGCAAAGCTAATCGGCTGTTGCGACAAGATACCCCAAAGAGCAAAAAATCTTGCGGATAAATTCGACGTCCGTACCTTCGATGATTATGAGGAAATGCTCAAGAGTGACCAGATAGATATTGTTACTATCGCCACACCGAGCGGATTCCATATGGAGCCGACTATTGCCGCGGCCGAGGCGGGCAAACACGTATTATGCGAAAAGCCCCTGGATATTACATTGGAGCGAATTGACGCTATGACCGAGGCCCACGAAAAAAGCGGTACTCGTTTGGGCGGCATATTTCCATACCGATTTAACGATATGATGGTACCTCTTAGAGAAGCGATAAACTCCGGGCGCCTCGGCGTGATTACCTACGCCGGTATATATGTCCCCTGGTGGCGCACCGATGAATATTACAAGGACTCCTGGCACGGCACGTGGAAACTTGACGGCGGCGGCGCGCTGATGAACCAGTCCATCCATATGGTTGATATGCTGTGTGATGTAATGCCGCCAATTGAATCTTTGCAGGCATTCACGGCAAAACCGGGGCATCCTCAGATAGAAGCAGAAGATACCGCGGTCGCCGTGCTGCGTTACACCAACGGAGCATTAGGGGTTATCTACGGCACCACGGCCTCGTATCCGGGACAATTCAGGCGATTTGAAATTACCGGCACAAAAGGCACCGTCATAAACGTGGAAAACAGTATTACCCTCTGGCAGTTTGCCGATGAAAAGCCGGAAGATGAGCAAACCCGAAAGAAATTCGGCGAAATCGAAGGTGGCGGAGGTGTGGCCGACCCGGCTGCCATCTCATATCAAAATCATACGCGAAATTTCAAAGCGTTTCTTGATGCACTCGAAAGCGGCGAAGACTTCTGGATAGATGGACGCGAGGCCCGCAAAGCGGTAGAAGTTATTCTTGCAATATATAAATCCGCCAACGAGCAAAAACCTGTAAAGCTCACTTGACAGCGTTCTGGCTGGGTTGTAAGTTTCGATGTTTCTTTCTTTGGAGAGCCGAAGGTTTTTCCCGGTTGAATTTTATTCCCCTGCCGGTAACTATTTCTTTTTGCTCTCTTACAAAATCAATATATTGCAGCAGTCCCCAGGCGCTATTGTTCCAGCTCATTTGATAACCTCTCTGATGGGCCTGCTTTTCCATCATAAGGCGTTTATCTATATTGAAAACCAGATAATCAAGCCCTTTCGCTATTTGTTCGATTGAAGGTTCCCCCGGGTCAACCAAAATACCTCTGGCATACCGCCCGATTATAATCCCTTCCGGACATCTTTTATTCGAATGAATTAACTCCGCAGCGTATCTGAATTTTGTTGTTATCGCCACTCTGCCTGAGCCGAGTGTATCAGCTAATATCCCGCTCGATATTTGTTGCATATTAAGATAAGGCAGCACCATTACATTGGTCGCTCCGTAAAGCTTTAACAAGGTGTTCTCGTCCAGAAAAGTATCAAGAAAAGCAATATCGTACTTATTAACATCGGCTGTACCAAGCTCCCTCACTTTGCACCACGTTAGTTTGGAATCTTCCAGTGCTTTGTTGAGCGATGCTTGATATTCTTTATACGGCTCTCCATTTTCGACCTTTACAAAATCGGGGTGACATTGGCCGGCAATCAGATAAATCATCTTTTCTCTTTGGGTTTCTATACAGGATTCGTTCAGAAATCGGCCATAAGCTCGAATACCGTATTCGACCCCTTTATCAGGCGAAAGAAGCCCAAGTGTCGTAATGAGAAAGTTATTTTCCAGGCCGAAAGCTCGCTTTGTTTCCAGTCGGTCGAATTGCGATGGGTGACTCATTCTGATACCGTGGTCAATATGCTTGAGCTTTGCGTGGTCAATTCCATAGGTTTCCGATTCGAGTATGTGAATCGCACTTTCTGTAGTGACAATAAGCCCATCACTATATTGGGCCAGTTCTTGTATTGTCTTTTTCTGATGTTCATCCGGCTCATCAAGAACTGTATGCAGATAAACCAAAGTTGTCAGAGCTTCCTTCTGAAACTCCTTTGCTATATCAATATAATTAGTACCCTGCCCATCATTGCCGTCTTTATCCGGGTCAAGTCCGTATTCGTGCTGCAGTATGACGATAGTAGGGTCTTTACTTTCACCTTCGCGGGTGATTATGTGCGTGATAGTATCAGACCAGGATTGTGGGGTATATTGGTCGATAGTTAGGTCCACTGGAATGCCGTACGATCCATTGCCATTATCAATTGCCGCGACTCTTATATGGCCGACTTCTGCTGTAAAGTGCTCCAGTGCGGTAGCAAGGGCACGTGAAAAGGTACCTATTCCGCACCTGCGTGGTGGGTAGGTACTGACAATTCTAATATTATATGGCATAACTGACTTACCTTTGCGATATATACGACATCCAGCCTGCGTATGAGATGGCTGGACATCGGTAAATAGTCCAGGCAAAGTCTCATTGTCAGATGGCAGCCAGTACCCCTCTGACATAGCCGACCGACTCGGCCAATCCTGTCAGCGGGTCGTCGGCGTCCTTTTCGTACTCAAACGAGACGATACCCGAATACTTTATCTTTATCAGCATCTTTAAGAACTTCGGGATGTCAATCACACCCCGTCCGACTTCGACTCCATGTCCCTTCGCCGTTGCTTCCGAAACATCCTTCATGTGCACATCCAGCAGCCGGTCTGCATACTTCTTGGCCGATGCTATCGGGTCCGAACCTATCCGTATCGTATGCCCGATATCGTTGCAAAGCCCGATCCGTTTATCCAAATCCTTGATTCTTTCATAAGCACTGGCCGGCGTCGGGTAAATGTTGTCCCCAGGCCCGTGATTGTGAATGGCCACCTTAATATCGTATTGTTTAACCTTTTTATTTACCAGCGGCAGCAGCTCAGGCGCCGGGACGCCAATAATGACCTTCATTCCTGCGGCTTTGGCATAATCAAAGGCATTTTGCACCTGGTCTTCGGTTTTCATAGAGATTACTCCACCGCCGTAGAGTATCAGTCCAGCTTCTTTGACTTTTGCCACGACGTCCCGGATTTGAGCCGGCGTGCTGTCCAGAGGTAAATGAAAACTCTTGAAGCAAATGTATTTCAATCCCACCCGTTTGGTCATCGCCAGTGTGTCATCCAGGTTGAACTTTCTTAAGGTGTACGAGGCCAGGCCTAATTGAAACCGCTGTTTATCTGCTCGCCCACGGACCCCGCCCCTCGGAGGGGCTGGGCGAACCTGGCCCAGACAGTTGCTTGCACCGGCCAGCGAAGCCACCGCACCTATTCCCGCTATCTGAAGAAACTGCCTTCTGGTTTGTTCTTTTTCTGTCATCAGTGTTTTCTCCTTTTTTAATATTGTCACTCTGCTTTTTATTTTTGAAGTTAATTATAAAGTTCGATCTGAAAGATACAATTATTTTACTGCTTTTGCTGCCATTCGTAAATTGACGGTACCTCTGGGATTGGTCTTGGTGCATCCTGTTTCGACGAAGCGCTTCGCAGAGACGAGTCGCTGAGCATAAGAGCTTTGTTGTCTTTGACCACGGCCGGTTCGCCCTTGCCGGCCACGAAACGGCCATTGCCACCATATAATCCGTTCCCAATTATCTCGGCTCCTATACAGTCGGACGTAGCGAGGAAAATCATCGGCGATTTGCCGTCCTTGAGAACGAAGACATTGTCCTTAACAATATGGTCGAAGCTTGCGGTCTTGGCGGATACGCCCGGGCCGTTGTCCACTATGAAACGGTTGTAGAGAATCAGCCAGTTTTCATTCATGCCGCCCATCCAAACGCCTGCTCTTGGAGAGCTGACATCGCAGTTATACACGACATTTCTCGGGCCGTTCGGGCCGTGTGCCGTGTCTTGCGGCGGTGACGCCCACATTCCGTACCCGTAGCCTCCATGACCCCGGACAGACTCGATTACGCACTGTTCGATGAGGTTTTCATTCGTCCAGCCCGCATGCCATTGGCCGTCACTCTCGTGGAACACGCTTTTGCGAATCACGCAGCCGCTGGCAGCCCACTGGAAAAGAGGCGCATGTCGCATTTTGAATGTCTCGACGTTCTCCATAAGACAATCCCAGCATCGGTCCCAGCCGGTGTAGGCCGTGCCGCCGCCGCCCTTAAACCAGGCGTCGTCGAATACACAGTCGCGGATTTCGCACCATTTGGCCATTGAGCCATATACGGGAAATCGGCCGCACTTTTTCACAGTTACGTCTTTTGCCCAGCAATTCCAGCCGTGATAAAAGACCACGCTGCTAATCCAAAGGTTTTCTGTCTGTTCTATGTAGAGGGATTCAATTCCGCAGCGTTGGATTGGTACGACTTTCTGCACATAAGAGCCATCGATAGTAGGAAACTCAATTCGCAGTGGCTGATTGAGCGAAATGGTGTTGTTGTTTATAGCGCTGATGACTGCTTCGTATTGACGATATACTCCCCATTTGCAGGCGTTTTTAGTGAGCTTTTTCCAGCGCTGCGTTGCAGGCCCGTCAATAAGAATACAATCGCCGAGGCGAAGTCCCTTGGTGCTTTCCAATTCTAATGTCATATCACCTCGTTTGCCATTCTTGGCCAGCTTCAACTTCCTGCCAACCGTACCCCTGCCCGCGAAGGTAATTACCGCTCGCGAGTCCGCAACCTGCCGGGTGTCATTAAATGCTGAATCAAGAATGATGGGAATTTCTCCGGTGCGTTTTGTTCCATCTTTGTACTCTGCGATACCTTTTAAAACACCTCGGCCATCTGGAACTTTGCCAACAGCACTGCGACCATATACCGTAAAGCCAAATGTATTTCCTGAGTGTTGACTTTGACTCCACCTGCCAATAACTACATCATCGACCATCATCGTCATTTTCATCAAGCCGGTGGGTTTACCCCGCCCCTCGGAGAGGCTGGGTTTACAGTGCATTTCGAGTCGTGTGTTCCTGCCCACCCGGCTGCCCGCAGGCGGATTGTAGAAGACCACGCCGTTCTCAGGAATCGAATATCGGAATATCAAACGGGTCTTTCCGGGGCCTTGGCCTCGAATAACCACATTGTCGTGGCGTACCGTCACCGGGCGGTCAAGATAATAGATGCCTTCACCCAGTAGTACGGCCCCACCTCCCATTTTACCCGCGGCTTCACAGGCTTTTGCCAGAGCTTCGGAGTCGTCGGCATCATCATCTGCTTTGGCACCTAAGTCCTCGATTGATGCAACTGCTTTTATCTTTGGAATCCCGCCCTGGACACCACATTTTGTCCAGTTAGGGTACACGATTCCGTCCGGGCCGAGCACATCAGCAGGAGTCAACCGGCTCTTCTCGTTCGGCTTGATTTTGTACTGCCTCTCCCAGGGTGTCAGACTCCTTTCTTTGACCGAGGAATTACCACAGGCGGATTGGCCGAATGTTCCGAGGAGGACCATGAAAAAAACCGGACCAGCCAAACGCACCAAATGTACCGTTACCGTATGCCTGCGTAATCGCATTATGAAATACTCCAACGATGGGCTTATTGCCACTATAGTTTGGTCTTGCTAATAGCAGAATTGGGATGGAAAATCAAGCGAAAAAAAGTCCAGGGGCTGGAGGAAATCAGAGGTCAGAGGTCAGAAGTCAGAGTCTGTCCTCTGTCGTATGTGTTGGACTGAGTTGAATCTGTGGACAGGACCGGATTTTTTTCAGAACCGATAAAGTTGCTTCCATTGCAAAAAAACAGAAAAAAAGTACATTTTTAGCTGATTTTCGGCCATTATCGGAGTATGCCCGTAGATTTGTCGCTTTTTTCTTTATGTGGGACTAAGGCCTTGACGAAAATACCCTCGTAAGGTATAATATTGGATTATAGTTGGTGCCCTTATGGAGGAGGCATCCCAGGATTTTTTCCAGCGGAAAGCGGTGTATCATTGTCTCAGGAGGAGCATTATTTTTTGGCTTTAGAGTACTACTTTAAGGTTATACTCTTTGATGTATCCGATTGGGCATAACTATTTGGTAAGAGCACGCAAAGTATCATATTCGATGCGAACGGCACCAGGTAAAACGCCACTATGGTTCGTTTGGGTTTTGGCTGTTCTGCTGTTGATATCCGCCGGCATAACTTACCGTGTTCTGGCATCCGGCTTGAAGCGCATTGTTGATACCCCCATCGTGCTGCCTGTCTCCCTGAGTGCTTTCCCTGCACAAATAGGGAGCTGGGCTGGCAGAGATTTGCCCATTCCCAGTATCGCTAAGGACTATATGGAGGCGAACTTTGCGGACGATTTTTTGAGCCGACGATATATTGATTCAGCAACCAAGGCTTGGGCGGATGTTTATATCGTATATTGCTCCTCCAAGCCCGGAGGAATCCTGGGTCATCGGCCTCGAGTGTGCTATCCCGGATATGGCTGGATCCATGACGGTACCGAATCTTTGCAATTTGTCTCACGGGCCGGCCGACAAATACCTTGTTTAATACATCGCTTCCATAAGCCCGCACCAATGCACAACCGTACAGTTGTCTTGAACTTCTATATCTTGAACGGCCAAGTTACCGCCGACGAAAGCGACTTTTCCGGTCCACTTGGTCGAAGGCCTAATATCGCCGGCGACCCGGCTCGATACGTGGCACAGGTCCAGATAAGCTCGGTGCTGGAGAATTTCGTGCGAACGATAGCAAAGGATGTGACAGATTTGGTTTTGGATTATCTCCCGGACCAAAACGGCAAGGTCCGGGTGTTTGATAGATAGTGTTTTGAAATATACCAAACCGATGCCGGTGAAAACCAGCATTGGAACAGCATCCCAAGTTGGGCTGTTAAAGGAAGTTACATTGATTTTTTCAATGCAACCGACGGGGACGGAGTATATCGATAGTAAATTTCTTTGATAACAAGACCCATTAAGAAGGGCTTTTGAAATTGGCTTTGTTTGGGTTTGAATTGGGTTTGAATTGGGTTTGTTTTTTCGGACTGCGAAATCATCTTTTTTTCTGTAATCCTTTGTTATAAGTGAGTTTACATTCATTTTGGCTTTTCGGAAATTGGGTTTGATTGGGTTTGAATTGGGTTTGTTTTGACCAATTGTCCAATTGGATTTATTTTCATAATCCGTTGTTAAAATAGAACTTACGTTCATTTGAGCATCCAGCAAATTGGGTTTGTTTTGCATAAAAAGTAGCTGATTTGTAGAGGGTTCTCGACAGATGTAGTGCCTTATAGGCACGTAAATATCTGCTGCCTTATAGGCAGGCGAGTTAGTGAAGAGTGAGCTAAAGTGCCTAAAGTGCCTAAAGTGAGCTAAAGTTGGATTCTCGATTCTCGTATAGCGTATAGCGTGAAGAGATAATTTCATATTTCAAATCTCACATTTCAAATTGGCAATGAGATAGCCGTGATGCCTTATAGGCACGATAAAATTTGACTTAGGCTGGCTGGCTCTAAGTCCTTGTGGCTTAGCCACTTACGACATGCAAACTGAAATGTCATCTTCGCCTACTGGCGGTTTATGTTAGCCTACTGGTAAACATACTGGTCTTTTAACATTGCTTCAAACAATAGTCAACAAAAAAATGAATAAAAAACACTTTTTTTAGCCACAGATTGCCTGGCGCAGCGTAGCCGCAACCAAAAGTTCGTCTAAACAAAATGTTCCATAACCTATTGTAATTACAGATGATACAATCGCTTAAAACAAAAAACACGGTATTACCGAAAAATTCGGTTGGATTATGATGATGCCACGGCTTTTTCAACCATTTTC
>JBDRTM010000084.1:0-3550 GCA_043824065.1 Planctomycetota bacterium
AATTTTGCAGGTTTGTTGCGATAGTTTGACGATTAAAATAAGAGCTTGACGGCCGCAGCGGCTGCTAAAACCTGCACAACAGTGATAAACGTTTTTTGCGGGATTCGTTTCAGAAAAAATATACCTATCACCGCCCCGGCCGCAATAAACGGCAGCATCATCAAATCAAGTTTCACAGACGCCGCTGTCATCAAGTCCAGGTTTGCGCTGAACGGCACCTTAAGCCAGTTAACGACGAAAAAAAACCACGCACCGGTCCCCACGAATTCGATTTTGGGCAGCCGCATAGCTAACAGATAAATAATCATTATAGGCCCGGCTGCGTTGGCCATCATAGTCGTAACTCCAGCCATAAAACCAAGTCCGACCGCAAACCACCATTGGGTTGGAATCGGAGCATCTTTGCCTTTAGTCCTTATACGCCAGTAATTGATACCCAGCATCACCAGAACTATCCCGCCAATAATCGGCTTAAGCTGCTCATCGTTGACCACCTTCAAACCGAAGTACCCGGCCACGATACCTGCAAAAGCAGCCGGAAGCAGACGCAGCACATGAATCCACTTAGCGTTACGCCGATGATAGCTCGCAGCAAACAAATCCGCCAATATCAATATACCAAGCAGCACCCCGACCGAACTGCGGGCCGGCAAAACACCGGCCATCAAAGGTACCACTAAAATCCCAAGACCCGGAATTCCGGTCTTCGTAATCCCCACCATAGCCGCACTTAAAGCAACCACAACCCAGCCAACCAGGCCTAAATCCAGCATACTTGCTCCTTTATCAAAGTTTTCTCATTATCAACTTGGACTTTCAACCCTCGCAATTTATCGGTTTTAGCCCCTTTTTGCAATTGACAATTGATAATTGAAAGTGATAATTGAAAATAATAACCATAAATGTTCAATGGCAAAAGGAGACCAAAAAATGAAAGTCAAAAAGATTCTTTTTTATCTGTTAGCTGTCCTTTTAGGCGGCTGTTTGCCTGTTATGTCGCTGCATTCGCTTTATACCAAAGAAAATGTAGTATTCGAGGAAAAATTGCTCGGCATTTGGGTGGATGACCCCAACAGCCCCGAATCTATCTGGGAATTCAAGCGTATTGACGAACCGAAGAATGCGTACAAACTGATTTTCTCTGACGATAAGGACCAAAAAGGCTCGTTTGTTGCGCATTTGGTAAAACTGCAGAACAGGCTCTTTTTGGATGTTTACCCAGACGAACTCCCGTGGGAACCGGATGACCCGAATGAGGTGAAATGGCTATATAACTCCTTCTTCTTAATACCTGCCCATACATTTATAAAGATAGACTCCATCGAGCCTCAGTTGAAAATGCGATTAATAAATGATGGTAAGATGGAGGAACTGCTCAAGGAAGACCCAAATGCCGTAAAGCATACGTCTATTGAGGGTAGAGTTGTTCTGACAGCATCGACAAAGGAACTCCAGGCCTTCGTACTTGAGTACGCTGACGACAACAGAGTATTCACCAACGAAGTTGTCCTGAATCGCAGAGAAACCGAAAAAGCAAATACTCTCAAAGCCATCGAACCTTAGCGGTAGCTCAAAAGAATATATATAAAGGTAAAATTTATGACTGCTCAGCCGGAATTTAAACAGGGACCCAAACCGCAAGATACTGTACTTGCTGAGCCCAGACGCTATCTGGTAAACATTGACTCTATCTCTACACACCAGCTTTTTACAGATTGTCTGGTCATAGGAGCCGGCATCGCAGGCTTTCGTGCCGCCATCGAAGCAGCCGAGCACTGCAACGTCATCATCGTTTGCAAAGATACTGTGAGAAATAGTAATACTGCCAAAGCCCAGGGCGGTATTGCCTCGGTGCTTAATAAAGCAGATACTTTCGAATCACACATAGTCGATACGCTTAACACCGGCTGCGGGATATGTGACGGCGGCATAGTTGACTCGGCCGTTCGCCAGGGTCCGGAGCTTATAGAGCAGCTGCTTCGTTGGGGTACTGAATTCGACCTGATTGATGGGCATATCGCCACTACCCTCGAAGGGGGCCACAGTTGCCCTCGTGTTGCTCACGCCCATGGCGATGAAACCGGACGGATAATTACAGAGGCACTTATAAAAAAAGTCAATCAGACCTCGAATATCAGGATATTGGAAAACTTCTACGCTGTCGATTTACTCACCAACGATGACAACAAGTGCGTAGGAATAATCGGCCGCGACAATCACAGGGGTCTCCAAATAATCTGGGGCGCAAACACAATCCTGGCAACCGGAGGGGCAGGCCAGCTCTACCGTGAAACCACAAATCCCCAAATCGCAACTGGAGATGGTATTGCTATGGCTTACCGCGCCGGTGCCGTATTGCAGGATTTGGAGTTTATGCAGTTCCACCCTACTACGCTCTACATTGCAGGTGCCACGCGGGCCTTGATTACCGAGACAATTCGTGGTGAAGGGGCGGTGCTGCTGGATAACAAAGGTCGGCGATTTATGAAGGAATACCACGAGGCCGCCGAGCTTGCACCGCGTGACATTGTTAGCCGGGCTATCCTTACCCAGATACGAAAAACTGAGTCAACACATGTCTATCTGGATGTTCGGCACTTCGATAAGGCATATTTTGCAAAAAGATTCCCGCAGATTAACGAGCTGCTCGAAAGTTTCGACATAGATATCACTCACGACCTCATACCTGTCCGGCCCAGCGCACACTATATGATCGGCGGTGTAAAAACTGACAGCTTAGCTAAAACAAACATCGAAAATCTTTACGCCTGTGGCGAAATAGCTTCCACCGGCCTGCACGGCGCAAATCGGCTCGGCAGCAACTCTCTGCTTGAAGGACTGGTATTCGGCAAAACAGCCGGACGAGCGGTTTCGCAAGACACAAAAGCGGGCGATGCCCATCTTAAGCACCCTTTGATAAAATATCAAATACCACATTCAGACCGCACCCGTTTGGATGCCGCTGATGTTAGAAACTCACTTCGATCTCTTATGTGGCGAAATGTCGGAATCGCCAGAAAGGCACAACTACTCGCTGAGACTCAGGAAATTATCACTTTCTGGCAGCGCTATGTGATGGACAAAATCTTTGATTCACCCGAAGGCTGGGAATGTCAGAATATGCTCACCGTTTGCCTGCTTATGGCTCAATCAGCCCAAGTGCGGCAGGAAAGCCGAGGCGTCCACTTCAGAATCGATTTTCCTGAAACCGACGATGAGCACTTTAAAAAACATATAGAAATCACTCGGTGAGAAGTAGAAAATAAAGCAAACTTATGCTATAATAGTGCGTAGTTAGTACCAGAATAGTCAATTAAAAGAGTGGGTCGGGCGACCGCCCCCGCTGCTTCGCTTTTGCGAAGCAAAACGGCGGGGGAGGAAAGTCCGAGCAGGACAGGGCACGGTGGTGGCTAACAGCCACCCGGGGTGACCCGCGGGAAAGTGCCACAGAAAATACACAGCCGATGATTTCGGCTTGCCGGAACACAGGCAACGGTGAAATGGTGCGGTAAGAGCGCACCGCGGCGTCGGTGACGACACCGGCAGGGCA
>JBDRTM010000085.1:0-3010 GCA_043824065.1 Planctomycetota bacterium
GGGTGAGTGTCTCGGCATACACGGCAACAAGTCCCTCGCCGTAAGCACCAGGGTATCCAAGATGGTCATCAGTGCTTGCCACCACTCCCACCCGGACACCTTGCTGCCACAGCCATTGCAGTGTGTTCTGAGTGCAGCGACCGCCCATGCTGTGGCGAATGTAGCGATAAGGACCACGATCGGATTCAGCATTGCCATGTTCGGAAAAGATTTCCACCACCGGCGAAACTCCGGCGTCTAATACGCTCCAATTTTGCCCCCGCCATCCCTGCTTATAGGAGGGATGATGAGGGATTAAAATGGCGCCCTGGTCACGTGCGAATTTTTGAAACTCTTTGATGCCTTTTATATAGACAAGCTCCGATTCTGAGCCGGGACAAATAATACAGACATCGCCAAATGAGCTGGAGTGCCATTCATAGCCAATAAAGGATACAAATTTACCCGGTTCATAGTATTCATTGGCGAACCGTTTCACTTTCTCCCAATTGCTTTTCATCACCTCAAAACCTCGCACCCATTTCAAATGTTTGTTTTCCGGTATCGTGGGCATATCGTGCCATTGGGAGTGTCCGGTGAAGCAGAAAAAGTCAAGATGGCTGCGGGCAATATCATAAGACCGCTCCAAGGACCCTTTGGCATAGCCAACCGCATTATGGTTGTGAATGTCACCCCAGTAAAGATTTTTCTTAGACGATTGGGATTCCCGAGCACCAGAGGCAGATTGAACTATTGGAGCAGCTATGGCATTCGCACCCAAAGTTATCCCGGCACCTGCGGCAGCTGATTTTTTCATAAAAAGCCGCCTGGTTATCTTATCTATTCTAAACATCGTTGTATTTTCCGATTCATAAATATTTATTCGATTAAATCTTTTTGCATTTTATATTCATCAATCAATCCACGCATAAACTCTGCTGCCAGTCGGGCATTTTTCTCCGCGTATTCGATGCCTACTGTCTGTCCGTTCACCACCGGCAGCGGATGACATAATTCATAACCGATGTACCCGTTGTAGCCTATCTCTCGCATAGCGCGAATAAAGTGGGGGTAGAATTTCGCACCCTTGACCTTACTATCGGGACCACGTTCGTATTCTCCGCCGAAGTGGCTTAGGACCTGTAAGGGACCCACGGCTTTTGCCGCCCGGCGAATATTCTCTGGGCTTTTGTCGGACATAATCGGTACATCAAGGCTGACCTTCAAATGAGGCGAATTGACCTCGCGGACCATTCGTAATACGTCCTTATAGTCTTTGATGACCGGTTTATGATTTTGCAGGGCGAGTGTAATTCCCCCATCTCCTGCATAACGAGCGCACTCAATTAGACTCTCCCGGCACCACGCCCACGTTTCTTCCTCTGAAAAATGTTTGTGCGTAACGTCCCAAATTTCTCTGGCGATGGAGTATTTGGCAACTTGAGGATGTTTTGTTACACCCCGCCAGGCGAGAAAAACCCGCACCGTCTTGACGCCAAAATCAGATGCCATTCGAATCAGCTCCCGCATGTAAGTATAAAACACCATCATCCAATTGACTAATTAGTGCTCCTTGTGTGATTGGGTAGCTTACACCAGAATACAGTTTTATATTACCAGTAAAAAGCAAAAACTGAGTAAATTGATGTTTTTTTGCATTCATTATCAAGCGTTACGATTTGATAGATACGGGAAGGTTTTGGTTAAATAGTATCTGTTGCGGAAAACAAAGATTGACGATGTCACCCCTGCGAAAGCAGGGGTCCAGAGCGAAAAACTGGATTCCCGCTGGAGTTTATCCCGCACTTTGATGCGGGGCGGGAATGACAAATACTCTTTCCGCAACAGGAACTAAATAGGAATTTGCAGCGGTGTTTGGTTGACGACGGTGAGGTTATTGTGATAGACTGACTTTGGTTGATACATATTGTGGGTGCATTGACATGGCCGATAGCGTGAACAAATCTCTTGAGGGCTACCCGCGGTACTTGGAGCCTGGGTTTACGCCTTTCGATCCGCTTGAATTAGCAAAACAAACTGAAGAGATTGTCTGCAATGGCGAGAGCCGCAAGTACACAAAGTTATCCTGTCCACGTATGTACGGCGGCATCGCCACCGGCTATACGTGCGGCTGCTGTTTGCGCTGCATCTTCTGCTGGGTCCATTGGAGCAGAGACTTCCCCCAGAAGCATGGGAGCTTCAAGTCCCCGGATGAGGTTTTCGATGAGCTCAGTCGGATGGCACGCAAGAAGAGGGTAAACCAGCTCCGCATCTCTGGAGCAGAGCCTACGCTGGGCAAGTCACATCTTCTTAGCTTACTGGAGCTTGTGGAAAAGTCAACGTTCCGGCTCTTCATTCTTGAAACCAACGGCATCCTGATCGGCGCGGATCAGGACTATGCGCGTCAAATTGCTGGTTTCAAAAAGGTCCACACCCGTGTAGCTCTGAAAGCTGGAACGCCTGAGGCCTTTACGAGAAAGACGGGGGCTAAGCCTGAGTTTTTCGAATTACCATTACAAGGTATTAAGAATTTGCTGAGCGCCGGGGCAAGTTGTCATGTTGCGGCTCTGAGCGCGGATCCACGGTTTATGACAAAAAAGGAGCGGAAGGGTCTGTTTGAACGGCTTGCGGCGATACACGCAGCCTTGGTGAGCAATCTGGAGGAGGAGATCGTCACTCCCTATCCTGCGGCACGTGAGAGACTGCGACACGCAGGTGTTAAGGTGGATTGGGAGCAGTAGAGTAGAGGGGTGTGGCTATAAGGCACCGAGGCAATCGCAATACCTGTTAGCCCCCGACACTGTCGGGGGTTGCTTGCCCCACCTTTTTCCTATAATCCTGATATCCTGATTCCTGATATTCTTCAACCTGATTTCCTGGTCACCTGATAACCTAAACAACCAATTACTCATTAATATGTTGGCCGGTTTTGTCGTTGTACAGCCATACGTGATTTTCAAAGTTAAAGTTCCAAGGTTCTCTTGTCTTGAATACTGTAACAGATTCGGGCAAGCTTAGAAAGTATTCATCA
>JBDRTM010000086.1:0-9200 GCA_043824065.1 Planctomycetota bacterium
TCTTAAAGTGAGCTAAAGTGCCTAAAGTGAGCTAAAGTGCCTAAAGTGAGCTAAAGTTGCCCAGTTGTAGAAGCTTGTTTGTCGGTGTCGAAGCTGGTATCGAAACTGGAAGCTCGATATTGGATGCTTCAGTAGAAGCGAGTTTCAAGCTTCTATGACAAGCATCGATACGAGCATCGACAACCTTAAACGAAAACTGTACTTTAGGCACTTCAAATTTTAGGCACTTTAGGCACTTACTTCAAAACAGCTCTTTGCTGCCAGAGAACCGCTTCTTAATTTCGTGATTACTATCAGTGACTATGCAGGTTCTTTAATAGTGACGGGTATGGTGAACCATGGGAGTTATGGCAATTGCTACAACTTTGTTTAGTCTGTGAAAGAGTTGAGTCTAAGAACTTCATTTTGTTGAAGCCGGTTCCGATGAATTCCGCTGGGAAAGATACGTTATCAGGTGGTTCACCATCGTGGCAGGTCAGACAGAAATCCGTACGTGTACCTGTCCAGGGGTCGGTTCCACCGGAATCCGGATCGATCAAACTCACGACACCATTACCATGTTTGCTATTGTCATGGCATAACAGGCAGTCTTTGTCCTCAATCGTACCGGAAATGTGCTTGGAAACCATATCAAATTCTCCGCCGGAACCAAGTATTTGTCGGCGACCATACACACCATCCCGAGGATGGCAGTGGGCACACGACTCTTCCTTGACGCCGAAGTTGGCGTTGCCCATTTCTCCTACATGGCAGTTTGCGCAGTCTTGCAACTTCACGTGGTGATAATCTGAGTCGCTGTGACAATCTATGCAGCCGTCTTGTTGGGGCAAGGTTACATTAAGGATACATGTGCCGGAACTGATTTCTCCGGTCCAAATGGGTTGCGTGGGAGCCGGTTCGATTTGAGCTAACGTATTCTCATCGACTTCGAGGTTGTAAACGGCGTGGAACTGGCCGGCAATAGATGACTCCTGGTCGGAAGCAGCAACGATTTTACCTTCAATTTTAGTCTCGACCCGCCAACGGCGGGTTTTGATCGAAACCCAGCGTTGCTGGGCTCTCCGGGTGCGATTGTTTGGACTGGACTGCTGCGCCGTCCACGCATACGAAACCGACCGGCTGCGCGAGAGGCTTCTATTTTCAAAGTTTGTCCAATGTCATTATTGATGACAAAGCGTTTGTCCGCAGGATGCCTTTCGGCAATGGCATCGGTGGATTGGAAATAAAAGTTAATGGGTTCATCTGTGGTGTTTTCAAATTTCAACTGGGCGGTAACTTCTTCACCGATGGTCAGCTTTTCCGGGTCAAAGCTGAGCCCGCAGCGCAGGCCGTTGACCGGCTGGCTCCATTGTGGTTCCGGTGGCGGCGGCATGCGGCCCCCGTTAGCGATAAGCTTCTTCAGGGTTCTTTCCACAGGGGGAAGTTTGAAATCAAATGGCCCCCGGCCGGCGTAAAAGGCGACCTTGCCGTCAATATCAGTAACGGTAACGCGAACAGGAGCGGCTTTGTAGTCGTTATTGACCTTGCCGTCCATGCCGTCGATGACCATCGGTATGGTAAATTTATACTTAGCGACACATGCGGTTGCCAGGATAATCCGCTCATCTAAGGTTTTGGGTCTGCCAACGATGCCTGTTTCGTTGCCCTGTCTCAACATCTCGGGGTGGGCCTCGCGGACATAAACGATTAGGAACTCGATATAATCATTGTACGACGCGTACAATCTTTCAATCTCCGCTGCGCGGGACGTGAAAGGTGGTCAGGTGTAGCTCGACATAATCAAGCAAACAGGTTTTTTGCCGCGGAAGGAGGACAATCTGACCGTGTCCTTTTCGCTTATTACTCCGATAGGTTTTCCTGTATCGTCGGTTTTGAAGGTCAGTTTGGGCAGCTCGAAGTCGGGAGCGAACTGGCCCAGCTTGAGAAGTGGATTTTCGGCGGTTCGAGCCTGTCTTGCTTGGCCGCTGGAAAACTCTGCTACCAAGGCCATGAGAAAAAATATGGCCATCAAATAAGCAACTGTGTTTCGAACAACTCTTCTGCTTGTTCGTTTCATTGATAACTCCTAATTAAAACAAACCTTATCTTATAGATTCTACTTCATTTTGTCCAATTTAAAACACTAAATCAAAAATTTTATTGCAACCTTTTCAAAGATTTCTTTATTCTCTTTTTCCTTCATCAAATAAATAAAGGTCGGTCGCTCATTGAGCAAACCGACCTTCGCCCAAATCGCCCGCCAAGACGAAAATGTAAGTTGACCTAAAAAATATCAAGCAGAGATACAAAGCTCAGAATTACAAGATATATAGATTGCATTTTCTGTTATCGAAAGGATTGCCGTTTTTATGACCTATCTTAACGTGTGTTGGAACGCCCAATATCTCATTTGCCATTAGCTTGACAGCTCCATCCCTATCGACCCTGAATATATCAACATTCTCTTGCTCAGCTAATTCTTTTAGAGTGACCCCGCCAACGGCGGGTTTTGATCGGAACCCAGCGTTGCTGGGCTTGATTTTTTTCTTTCTCCGAAACATCTCAATTTTCCTCGCTCGCTAATAGGCAATAAATATATCATATAAAACCTGTTGAATATTTTCGGGTATCAGCAACCTTTCCATTCTTAGCCGCTTTCTATTTTACTTTTGTTAGTCTCACGTTTAAGGTTGTCGATGCTCGTATCGATGCTCGTCCTGGAAACTCGAGTCTCTTTCCTTCCAGCCTCCAGTTTCGATACCAGTTTCGACAACGACAAACCAGCTTCATCTTCTATAGCTCAACCATAAAACGCAAGGCCATCGCCCCGACCGCTTTGATTTCATATTTCATCGCGTCCCGACCGGCCCACGCCTTTTCGTCATTCTTAATCAAATGCCAGGTTTCCTCTAATTCCTCAAGGATAACCGCGTAGGCCTCGTGTGGGCTATTGAATGGTGAGTGCTGTTTTTTGGCCGCAAGGTATTCTTCGTAAATCTGTGTAAGGGCTATTTTTTCGTTGTTCGGTATTCTGTTTAAATCAGTCATCTTTACCCCGTAAAATAAGCAACAATGTTCAGGTTTATATAAAGATAATTTACATTAGAAAATCTGTACCTTATCTTACGGTCGGTATTTACAGGCATAAGGCAATCTATGTTGCAGCCTATATTTGCTACGGGTTGAAATCGTATAGACTTCAGATAAGCTCCGGTATGACCTGATTGGGCAAGAGAGCCTTCGCAATCTGCTGTATCGCTTTTGAAAGCACCCCATAAGAGAACTGCTTTTGTACCCGCTGGTATAATACCGGACAAGTCGAGGTCGTGATATTGATAGTCTCTCGTAAAATCGCTTAATGTAAAGTCGTATGACTGCTGGTCGGGTTTTGCGAACATCTGCATTCCTTGTGATTTTATTAACATAATTTTTCTACTCCTATCTCTTTGTTAGTTAATTCTTTCGTTTAAGGTTGTCGATGCTCGTATTGATGCTCGCCTTGGAACCTGTCCGGCGGCCAGACGGGACTCGAAGCTCGTTTTTTCAAATTTCCGGTATCCAGCCTCCAGTTTCGATACCAGCTTCGACAACGACAAACCACTTCTATCCAGCCCTTAGTCATCTTTTAGGTACCCTAATTCTTTCTTGAGAATTGATATAAAGACTGCAATTGGTATTCTGCTAAAGGGGCCTGACGCTTCTAACGCAAAATCTACAAGAATCTTAAATACACTGTCCGGCTGCTGACCTTTAGACTTTGCCTGTTCAGAATAAAACTTTACGACATTCCGAATCGTGGTACGGTCTGAAACGCTTTTTGGTGGTATGATTATATAGAGAGTTTTAAGCATATTGGCTGTTTTTTTCCCCGGCGGTTATCGAATCGCCTATGACTGCTAACCCACTTTGCATCATAATTTGTCTTAGTTCTATTTCTTTCATAAACGTGCTCAAAATCTAAAAAACGGAATTAAGTTATTTCGAATACTGATTCTGATTCGAGTTAACTAAATCTATTTCAAATTCAGAATCAGTTTCGAATGACTATACAATTAGAGCTATCTGCGTATTTGATACGAAAATTACCGCTTTCGACTACACTTGTAATACTCATAAGTGTATACACGACAAAGATTAAAATAATTTTCGATTTTTTTTATTTTTACCTTTACCTATCAGCGTTTTTGATTGAAAACCTGTTAATATGGGTAATCTAAATGACAAAAAAGACGAATTGAAAAGTGTCGGAGGAGAGACGATTGCGGACATCAAAAATGGAGATTGCTTGACAATTGCCTGCTGTGATTGTAAATTAACTCACAGGTTTATCGTGACATTAAGAAGGGGAGCAACAGAATCAGGTGATCGGGCAGCTTTATCTATTTCTACCGACCTTAAAATGACAGATTCTTTACGGAACGGATTGTAGAAAACACTAAACTGGTAAGTTGCCGATTGCCCCGAGGTCGAATGGGACTTGGCATACAAGTTTAAGTGGCATTTCTGATCATAGCAAAACAACCGGGGCCTATACCGAGTGAATCAGCATAGACCCCGAACTGGTGCAAATCTATCTTCTCAGCAGCGCAGTTACTTGCTGCTTCAATTAGCTTCCAGAGAACTTACCTAACCAGCCGAATGTCGTCGAGGTACATAGTCCCTGCGCCACCCGCAGCCGGGCTGTTCTTTGTGCCGAAACCAATGGTAATGGAATTGACGTTGGTAAGGTCCACGCCGGCAAACGCCTGCAGATCGATCACCCACTCGTTCCATCCGGTTGTCTGCGTCACAGCGGGATCATCGTGATAGACTACAGCATTGCCAAGAGCAACAAACATCCGCTCGGCGGAATTACCAGAAGCGCCGCTGAACCACAATGACAGCTTCGTAACGCCTTCCTCGGTCCAGTCACGCCGAGAGACCAGCATCAGCGTAGCCTCGGAGGTTTTCAGGTTGTTGTCGTAGAAATACGGCATCGACTGGGCACCGCCATGAACAATACTTTGCTCGGCGTAGGGAGGCATTTCATTGCCGACGAGAGCGCCATTGTCCGTGGTTCCATAGCCGTCAATCCACGCCTCGAATATCCTGTTGCTTGCCGGGTCCGGCGGGTCGATGTCATTGTAGGACTCGAAATCGTCCACAAGGAGAAAATCGGCCGTCGTAAAGCTCCAGACAAGACCCTTGATAGTTTCAGTCGGATAGACCTCATCCACTCGCCAGTGGTAGACGGCATTCAAGCCGAGTTTGCCGGGGTCGTAGCTCTCAGAACCAAGCGCCCTGGGGCCTACGTACTCAGGTGAAGCCGTGGTGGCATTGTTCACGGCATCTCTGTCTGTGCCAAAGTACAGCTCGTGCGAGGCGGCATTGTCCGCCGGCGTCCAGCTAAGAGTAGCCGTCATCTGCACATCCGCCGCGCCATTCGCAGGCTGCGGGTTGCCGACTGCGCCAGGCGTCGTGAAGCTCCAGACATCGCCTTTGTACGTCTCGATAGCGTCGAACTCATCGACCCGCCAGTAGTAAACCTTCTCCAGTTCAAGGGATGCGGGTTTGTAGGTTGCCAGGCCCTGCGGGGCGCCTCCGGCGGCGTTGTTGACATTGTCGAAATCGGTGCCGATATAGACTGTGTGCAATTTGGCGCCGAAACCAGGGGTCCAGCTTAAAGTCGCGTCGGTGGCCACAAATTCGGCTCCGTCAGCCGGGTTTGGATTGTAGGCCGTCTTGGGCGGAATCGAGAAGCTCCAGACATCGCCTTTCCACGGGCTGTTCGGCTCGGTGTCATTGACTTCATCGATGCGCCAGTAGTAAGTCGTGCCCGGAACGAGGCCGTCCGGGTATGGAAATCCCGGGAAGCCGACAACAATGAATGTGCCGGCCTGGTTACCAACAAACGTGCCTTCGGCACCGGCGTCCACGTCATCAAAATTATCGCCCAAATACACATCGTGCGAAACTGCAAATTCTCCGGCCCGCCACGAAAGATTTACCCATATGTCTTCGATCATGGCACCTTTGGCAGGACTCGGACCACTACTGAATCCCGGCGCGACTGCAGCGTCGGAGAGAAACAAATACCCAAATCCTTGACTCTGGTCGTGAGCTTCACGGCCTGTCCAGGTCATCTGAAGTTCTCTATCACCATTGTCGGTGTCGTCGAATACAGGGTGGAATCCGATGGTGTTGCCTGCTGAAAAGTCTAATGACAGCATCTGTCCGTATTCGATAGAGGCTTCAAGGATGTATCCATCGGCAGTTACGGTGGAAGCTACCTGTAGGTAATCAATCGCGCTCTGACCACCACTATCCATATTGCACCAGTTCCATGTCTGTTCTTTGAAGTCAAAGCCGTACTGGTAATGTTCATCATGTCCTCCAACTGCGTTTAGCGTAGAGAAAAATATTTCTATAGCGTCCGCATTCCAGATACTACCGCCGGTTTTATTCTGGGATAACTTTTCGTCTTTCATCACCACTGCCATGTAGATGTTCTCGTCATCCCATAGCAGATAGAACTCTCCGCTACTGTCCTCAGGGTTGTCCCAAGTAGTCTGTCCCATATACAATTGCTCTTCCATATCAAGAACTGCTGGGGTCATAGCTCCAAGATTCCAGTCGCTTAGATCTCCGTCAATTGCATCAGGAGTACCCCTGAGACAGTCTAAAATCAGTGGTTCTCCTGTCTTTGGGTGTTTTGGTGGGTCCGCCATCGCCAAACTAAAGCTGAGCAAAGTTACAATTCCCACGAAAAGGCATTTCTTAGCTAACATTTTTGTTCCTCCTAATAAGAGTTTTTGTGTAGCAATGAATCATCAACAGAAACAGAGCTGATGTCCATGCTTTTTATAAAACAATACTAACGTATTCATCGCAATATCGAATTAGCAAGGTGATTACACATCTAAATAAAAACACAAGAAAAAACCTAAACTTATGGAGTCTTGATAGCATATACCCTCGGTGATACACTTTGGTCAAGGGGGACGAGCAACCGGGCTCGGCCATGAGGTGGTTTGGGAATCAGGCTCGTACATTACACACCTCCTATCCATTTAACAGATATCATCCGGGATTTCCCATATACGCCGCTTTGCCGCCACAAGAATTATTGGCCGTTTTATTATGGCACCTCCTTTGGTGTTTCAGAACTCCTCACTACTAATATGATTATAAACCTAAAAGCCATTAAATCAAAGAAAAAGTCAAAAAAAAGTGAAGATTATGAAAAAAGCCCCTGCTTATAGTACGAAACACGCCAAAAAGCAGAGGCTTATGATGAAAAAAACAATTCATTTATATTATAGACCTTTTCGTTTAAGGTTGTCGATTCTCGTATCGATGCTTGTCTTTGAAACTCGAAACTCGTTTTTATCTGGCATCCGGCTCCCAGCCTCCAGCTTCGATACCAGCTTCTACAACGACAAACCTGGATTTTTTTCGCACCATTCCCTAACATTCTGGAATAGTTTCAACCATGGTGAAGCCTTGAGGCCGGACCAATGAGTCGGCCAGAACGGCCACTGCCAAACTTGAAACAGCCTCTCAGGATGGGGCATAAGAGCCAGGTGCCTCCCATCACGTGAACATATCCCGGTTACACCCAATCTTGAGCCATTTGGGTTGAATGGATATTGTTCTGTCTCTTTACCGTCATCGTCAACGAAGCGTATTGGTGCCAGCTCTTGCTCGATTCTGGATTCTGGATTCTCGATTCTCGTCGAGTATCGAGTATCGAGTATCGAGTATCGAGCGGGCCACAAGCACCTGCCTTCCGCATGGGCCACCCATATTCCGAGCACAGAACCCTCCATCTCCCTAAGGAAGATAGATGGGCTCGGATTTATTTTTACGGTGACGAATCTTGACTCGAATATACCTGATTCGTTCCTTACAAAACGCGGCTGTCTCACGTTTAAGGCTGTCGATGCTCGTATCGATGCTCGCCCTGGAAACTCGAGCCTCGGGCTTCCAGTCTCCAGTTTCGATACCAGCTTCGACAACGACAAACCAGCTTCATCTTCTTTAGATTTTAACATTCCAAGCAACGCCATAACCTGACATCCATTGCAAACACCAAGGGAGAAAGTGTCGGGCCGTTCAATGAAATCTTTAAATTCATCACGTATCCTATCATTGAACATAATAACACCAGCCCATCCTTTACCAGCGTCCAGGACATCGGCAAAGCTAAACCCGCCTGAAAAGGCAACCCCGCGAAAATCTTTAAGACTTAGAGCCTATCCGAATAACTATTCGCTCTCGCCTGTCATTCTGAACGGAGCGCAGCGAAGTGAAGAATCTCCTCTTCGTTGGCCAGATTCTTCGGCTTCGCCTCAGAGTCCCTCCTGAGCTTGTCGAAGGAATGACAAAGGATGAAGGGTTATTCGGATAGGCTCTTACTCTTCCGTCAGCAATATCAGCCATCGTAACATCCCATGGTTCAAAACCAGCAGCAAAAAATGCTCCCGCCATCTCCCGGGCACCATTGGTGCCTGCCTCACGCAGAATTGCCACTTTGGGTTTGTTCTTAGCTTCCATTTTTTCTCTCGGTGTCGGGGCCGGATTGAAAAAAAGCTCATAATGCGGCCCTTTACGCTCAAAGCTCGCTTTCCGTTCAGCCTCCACGCAGGCGGGATTGGCCTGAAGCTTATCTAACTCATACGATGTTTGCTGCCAGATGCCTCGGAGCTCCCTCATGTCGGCATCAAGGACTATTCTCGATTCTCGATTCTCGACGAGCATCGAGTATCCAGCATCCAGCATCGAGGATTCCTTGAACATCTCGGGCTCAAACGTCTCCTTCAAGAGCCATTTGAGCTTATCCAGCTCATCGCTTCTCAAAGCCCGGCTGGAATCAACGAGAAATCTTCTTTCTATTTTTACCGCCGTGATTTCAGGAGAGACTTTCCGCTGCAAGGTAGCAAGCCAAAGCTCTTCTTCAGTCGTCCATAATCTTGAGCGACGAAAAAATGACGTAATCATAGTTACTGACTATCCTAAAGTGAGCTAAAGTGACAGCTTTGCTGTCATTCTGAACGCAGCGCAGCGAAGTGAAGAATCTCTTTTTCGTGGACCAGATCCTTCGGCTTCGCCTCAGAGCCTGTCTTGAGCTTGTCGAAAGAATGACACTTACGTGTCACTTTAGGCACTTTACACTTTAGGCACTTTAGGCACTCCAAACTTTTGTCGTTTAGCCGTATTTATATTCAAGCCGGCAGTAATTG
>JBDRTM010000087.1:0-8957 GCA_043824065.1 Planctomycetota bacterium
AAAAATGGCGGTAATTTCGCTATATTATAGGCCGTTGATTACCAGTCGAATGATCGTCGAGTGCGCCAGTAGCTCAGCTGGATAGAGCGTCTGACTACGGATCAGAAGGTCGGGAGTTCGAATCTCTCCTGGCGCGCCACTTAACACCCCTTAAATCAACAGTTTACGATTCAATCCTCTTCAACCCTGTTCCACCATTTTCCATCAAAATATGGCACAAAATTGGCACAAATGGCACAAATTAGGCACAGGAAACAAAATATAGTTGTTAATATAAGTGTTTTTCTTAAGCAAAAAAATGTAGAAAATTTCTTTAATCTCCATTGTCTTGAACTCTTATTTTTTATATGCTTCATGGTGAACCAAAAAGAGTAAATCGGATATACGAATTATTAATGGGTACAAAAAGAAAATTACAGATTAGTAACGGGCATTACCTGCAATTTGACCAGCTTGCACGCATTTTGCATGCGATAAACTCTCGCCCTAGAGACAAAATAGTCAAAATGTCCTCTTTAGAAGAGGATACAGGTTTACCATTCCGTCAGGTTCGAAACAGGATTAGCATAGCCCGCGCAATGGGAATTATAAATAAGAAAGTCCTACAACACACTCCTTTAGGTTCCTTAATTTCAACCTATGATCCATTCTTTGAGATGAAAGGAACCCTAGAGTATCTCCATTATTTGGCAGCAGGAAATTATTACAATATTATCTGGTTTGAAGTATTCAACAACCTCCTGCAACAAGAGCCGCCGATGAAATATAAGGGTTGGACCAATTATTTTCAGAAATCCCTGAGCAATGAGTATTCTGAATTTTCATTAAAGGATCACATGCCAAAAGAACTTCGCTTCATTATTAATGCATATTCAGAAAAAAATTTTAAAAAATTGGAAATCCTGTATCAAGATTCACAGGGTTTCTTGTCATTGCGCCGATATTCAAGATTTTATCCACTTATTCTTTCTGCAATGATTTATGATTTCTGTTCGAAAAAAGAAACGTTATTGTTCCAGATAGAAGAAATGGTAACCGATCTGGGGTCTCCAGCAAGAGTATTCGGTCTTGATGCTGCAATGCTAAGACAACAGATTGAAGGGCTTCACGACCGTGGTTGGCTGCGGTACGAAACCACCCACAATCTCGATCAAGTCCGACTCAAATCAGGTTTCTGGGCGATGGAGTTCCTTACTGCCCATTTTGAAGACCGCGATCCGCGCGAAGATACCAAACCATCACCGGGAGGCATTTTTCAATGAGTGATCCTGTCAACATGGTCCAACTCGTGAGGAATTTGCCATCCCGTCCCCGCGGAAGAGCATGCATTGTCCTCACCCATGAGTATATGGGTCAAAAAGAATGGGCGGCAGAGTTGGCCCGTCAAACGGACTCTGAGCACCTCGACCTATTGGAACTATTCGCTCAAGATACAGACCTCAGCAACAAGATAGGCCAGTTCCTGATTCCAACCCTTTTCGAGTTCTTAAAGAATCATGACAAGGCCCCTGTTTTGATTGTTTCAGGTATGGAGTTCCTCAAAGCCACATGGACCGGCCAATCAAATGTTGTCGAACAGTTCACCAGTCTTGTGGAAACCTGGAACCAGAAGCCCTGCCTGCTCTTTATCCTTCAATACGACAAAATCATCGCCACCCGCAAGTTCCAGCGCTATCCTGAGCACAAATTCGTAGTCGACCAGAAGGAGACACTGGCACTATGAAGAATAACGGCCTGTTCAGCTCGCTTTTCATCGAGGAATTGAAAGACAGCGTCAAGCTCGACGATGCCGCACAGGGCCGCATGGCAACACTGGCTCAGACTTGGCGATCCCGCAACGCCCAGGACACCGAATCCCTGTGGGAGTCTTTCCTGAAACAGGCGCTGAGCTATCTTGAATTCGTTCCGCCCGGCAATCCTACCGCTCCTGGTGTTTACCCGCTTTTTGAAGACTGGGCGTTTAAGGATTGCATCAGCGTGCTCTACCTCGCGCCGCCCGGATCGGACATTGACAACACATCCGTCGGAAGCTTCTATCCCGCCAAACTGTTGGCCCAGCTCAAGGAGCGCAAGCTTACCTGGGGAATCCTGACGAACGGTGCCCTTTGGCGGCTTTACTCCACCAAGAGTTCAAGGCCCTATGAAGACTATGTGGAACTGCCATTGGCGCGGGCCCTTGAAGGATCGGATGAGGCCGAATATGGCCTTTTCGAACGCTTTTTTCACAAAGATTCCTTCATCGCTCAGGAAGCTGAAAGCTCGGAGAACGGACAACAGGACGAATCCGTCGGCGTTTACAAGTGCAGGCTTGACCGCGACCGGGAACAATCGGAGCAGGTGCTTGAAGACAATGTCAAAACGCCGTTTCTTGCTCAGGTGGATGAGGTGCTGCAATACATCTGTAACGGGTTCATTTTCGACACCCAAAAGAGCGGCGAAGAATACACCGAGGAAGAAAGGTCGGAAATATTTGAAAGCGCCGTCAAGCTGATTTACCGCTGCTTGTTCCTGTTCTATGCCGAGTCCCGGCGGCTGCTGCCCTCCGATCCGGAAAAGGCCGATCTCTACCGGCGGCACTCCATCCAGACGCTCTGCGGGGAGGCCCGCAAATTCCGCTGGGGTGAGCGCCGCGACACGGATCAGTACGATCTGTGGAAACATCTCAAGGGCTTGATCAACGCTGTCAATGACGGCGACCCGGAATACGGCATCATGGGGTACAACGGGGGCCTGTTCGATGATGAAGAGGAGCGGTTCTGGGTCAACATAAATTGCGCAATGATTTTATGTGCCGTGCGCTGTACCTGCTGGCGTTTGTAGAGCCCTACAACAACGGACCGGATGAAGAGTACGCCATACCCTACGAAGACCTGGAGGTTCGCCATCTTGGGGAACTCTACGAAAACATCCTGGAGTACACGGTCCAGCTTGCCGACGCCGACCGCATCCGTCGCCGCACCAAGAAAGGCGTGGAAATCCTGCTAGCCTCCCAGACAACGAAAAAAGCGGGCGACACCCTGATCAAAAAGGGAGATGTCTACTTCGGCGAATCCGCGCTGGAACGCAAACAAACCGGCTCTTATTACACGCCGGAATCCCTGGTTCGCTTTCTCAACGAAAAAACCATCATCCAGCCGCTTCACCAGAGCTTTGAACAGAATTACCGGCAACGGTTCAACCAACTCCTGGAGCAAGCCGGAAAAGGACACGATACCGGCATCCGTCGCGGGGCTGCCCAATCGGCTGCGGCGCTGGTCGAACGTTTTGTCGAAGAAGCCGTTCTAATCTTCAAGGTCTGCGATCCGGCCATGGGCAGCGGCCACTTTCTGGTGGACGCCGCCAACCAGATGGCCGGGCTGGTGGTCGCCCTGCTTGAAGAGGTGCCCCATGTTGAGGGGATGACGGTTTCTGTCACCAGCCGACCCAATGCCTGGCGGCGGCGCATCACCCGCCACTGCATCTACGGGGTCGATCTCAATCCGCTGGCCGTGAACCTGGCCAAGCTTTCGCTCTGGCTCAACTGCTTTGCCATCGAACATAAGCTGACCTTTCTCGACCACCATATCCGCTGTGGAAACAGCCTGATCGGCATTCGGTCCCTTGATCAGCTTACATCCATTCCAAAGCGCAAAAAGGAGAGCAGCAAAAAGAAAGACCCCCAGAGGCTCCTGTTTGATTACAACGATCTTTCCTCTGCCTTGGCTGAGGCGAGTCAGGGAATTGCGTCCATCACTCAGATTGATGAGGACGACACGGACAGTCAGAAAGCTGTGTTGGACGAAGCCTTGGAGGCCACATCCCATCTTCGTCCTTTGGCCGACCTGTTCACAGCCTACCTGATGGACCCTGACATTCAGCCTGGTGATTACAAGGACATTTTCGAACGGCTCGCAAAAGGGATGTCTGTTTCCGGCACCCTGAACCCTGCCCTGCCTGAAATTCTGGAATCGGTTGAGGCGTATCGCGACTGGCACGACTTTTATCACTGGCCCCTGGAGTTTCCCGATGTGTTCGGTCCGGAAGCAGAGGGCGGATTCTCTGCAACCGTTGGTAATCCACCGTGGGATATTGTGAAACCCAACTCACAAGAATTTTTCTCGGATTACGACCCCAAGTTCCGCTCTTACAAAAAACAGGAGGCCAATCGCGTCTCTAAAAAACAGATGGCCGACAATCCGGCGATTGCTGAAAAGTGGGAGAAATACTGTGACGGGTTCGCTGAGCAGAGCTCCTACTTCAAGGAACCTCTGAGCTACAGCGCCCTGGGCAAAGGCGACATTAACACATTCAAACTTTTCCTGGAGCAGTTTTTCACCGTGCTTAACGAGGGCGGCCGCATGGGCATTGTGGTGCCAAGCGGGCTATATACCGACCAGGGATGCCAACCCTTGCGGCAACGGTTTTTCAATCATAGCCAAATGCAGTTTTTATACTGTTTTGAAAATCGCTGGCCTACCGTATTCACCGCTGTGGATGGTCGTTTCAAATTTGTTACCTTTGGCACCCAAAAAGGTGGAAAAACTGACCGATTTAAGTGTGCTTTCATGGAACACGACCCTGAAAGGCTACCGCTGATTGATGCCAATGCGCTGAAAATGAGCGTAAAGCAGGTGAAGAAGTTTTCACCGGATACGTTGAGCGTTATGGAATTTAAAAGCCAGCGGGATATTGATATCACAGCACAAATCTACGGTGATTGGCCGCTGCTTGGGGAAAAACTAAAGGATACCTGGAATGTGAAGTTCCGAAGGGAACTTGACATGACCAATGACAGCCATTTGTTCAAGACCACCCCAACAGATTGCCCCCTTTATGAGGGCAAGATGATCTGGCTTTTTGACAGCGCCTTTGAACAACCGCGTTATTGGTTGGACAGGGATGAAGTAGAAGAGGCGCTTGGAGACAATGCCTGGGAGGGGAAACATTATCGGGTTGGATTTAGAAATATAGCTGCGAGCACAAATGAACGTACACTCATTTGTGGAGTTGCACCGCCATCATTTCATGGAAATAGCTTTATGACTATCACGCCAAAGAATAGACAGTGGAATGGACCCAACGAAACCGAGATGCTCTGGATAGCATCAATTATGAGTAGCTTTTGTATTGACTTCTTGATAAGGCAAAAAGTCTCTACCAATTTAAACTACTTCTTTATCGAATCTCTACCTATTCCAAGGGGAGACGCAAATAACGTTCTTCGATATGTGACAACAGCCAAGGCAACACGCTTATTTTGCTACAATAAGGATTTTGCGAATCTCTGGGAAAAGCTTTGGTCAGATGGCTGGCAATCCCCCTTCTTCTGGTACCCCTCCTCCGGCCCCATTGACGACTATGGACCAGCTCACGAACGGGAGATCCGTTGCCGGCTTCGGGATGAAGCCAAAAACCTGATTCCCAAATGGGTAACACACTGCGGTGTTCACGACCGTCTTCCCGATCGCCGCGACACCGGCGACCGGGTGCAACTGCGCGCCGAAATCGATGCCTATGTGGCCCATCTTTACGGCCTTTCACGGGATGATTTCGCTTACATCCTAGATACCTTTCCGGTTCTCAAGAAAAAAGAGAAAAAAGCTTTCGGCGAGTTCATGTCCAAGCGCAAATGTTTAGAGGAGTATGACAGGATAGGGAAAATTATGAATGCGGAATGATGAATGATGAATAAAAACAAATTCCAATTGGAAAAAGTTGACACTATTTATTCAGAAATTCGTGCTGTTCTGGAAAAGGCGCGTTCGTCGGCTTACAGGGCGGTGAATCTTGCCATGGTGCAGGCCTATTGGCAGATCGGGTATTTGATTATGGAGCACGAACAGGAAGGCAAGGAACGGGCTGAATATGGCAAGGCGTTGCTCAAAGAGGTGTCAGAGCGCCTGAGTCATGAATTCGGCAAGGGTTTTGACGTTACCAACCTTCGTAAGATGCGTCAATTTTATCTCCTGTTTTCAAAACGAGACGCGGTGCGTCTCAAATCCGGCAAAACAAAACGAGGCGCAATGCGTCCTGAATCCATGGAGATCGAAAAACGCCCCCCGCTGAGTGGCGAGTTGATTAATGAGTCGCTACGCCCGGAATTGAGCTGGACCCATTACCGGCTGCTGCTTCGGGTTGAAAACGACCAGGCCCGCCAATGGTATATGAACGAAGCCGCGGACCAGAACTGGTCGACCCGGCAACTGGACCGGCAGATTTCGACGCTGTATTACGAACGGCTTTTGGCCAGCCGGGAAAAGGAACCGGTCAAGCAGGAGGCGGCCGAGAAATTAGCTCGGGTTGAACCGGAGCATTTCATCCGCGACCCATATGTGCTGGAATTCCTGAACCTCAAGGATTATCCGGGCTTGCGGGAATCCACGGTCGAGCAGGCCATCATCGATAGGTTGCAAGAATTCCTGCTTGAACTCGGCAAGGGATTTTCCTTTGTGGCCAGGCAGAAGCGGATGCACTTTGGGGATGAGGATTTTTACGTGGACCTGGTTTTTTACAATTTCATCCTGAAATGCTTTGTTCTGATCGACCTCAAAATCGGTAAACTGACCCATCAGGATATCGGCCAGATGGACGGCTATGTCCGCATGTACGAGGAACACGCCAAGGTGGAAGGTGATAATCCGACCATTGGCCTGATTCTCTGTTCCCAAAAGAACGAAGCCATCGCCCGCTATTCCGTGCTGAACAACAGCAAACAGCTCTTTGCCTCCAAATACATGCTTTACCTGCCCACGGAGAAAGAGCTTGAACAAGAATTGACGCGGGAGCGGCGACTAATTGAAGAGAAACGAGACAAGTATGATTCATGATCCAAAAATGCAAAGAATTTGAAATACGTGCGCGCTCATAATTTTTTCGAGCGCGCGCGTAATCGCTCGTATCTTTAAACGATGGAGTGAGAAAAAATGGCGAAAATATCCGATGTGGTCAAACTGAAATCCGGCTACGCCAATTTCGTTGAGCTGAAAAGCGCCTTTGAGGCAGCTCAGGAAAACGCCGACCGCATGGCCATGTATCGACCGACCAAGGCCCACCGTGTGGCGTTTGAACGTATTTGCCGGGGGCTCTATCAGCCCAACGACAAGAAGTTTTACCTGCTCAGCGGTTCCTACGGAACAGGTAAATCGCACCTGTGCCTCATGACGGCGAATGTTTTGAGCCGCTCCAGCGGTGACCCTGAAATTGCCGGTTTTCACGGGAATTATGCCAAGCTGGATCCTGAAAAGGCCAAGCTTCTGAAAAACATCCGAAAGGACGGTCAGTACCTGGTGGCGATCTGCGATTACCACTCAGGAAGGCATTTCGAGGATGTGGTAATGAAAGCGGTATTTGATGCCTGCAAAGCAAAGGGACTGGATGCCGGTGTGGAAACGGAGTTTGACGAGGCGGAACGTCAACTGGCCGAGTGGGAAAAAAAGGGGGATAAAGGCGGTATACGCAATTTCTACCTGGATTTTGGCAAGGCACTAGAAGCGGTTGTACCCGGACTCACCGTAGATCAACTGCGCGCCGGGCTTAAGAACTACGATTCGGATGTGCTGGACAAATTCCGCACCGCTTTTAAGGAAATGATGGGTGGCGTTGAGTTTCAAGCTCGGGCCGGCAATCTGATTCCCATACTCAGAAAACTGGTCAAGAGCCAGGCTTTCAAAGAACGCTTCAAAGGGCTGGCCATATTTTTTGACGAGTTTGGCTTCACCCTGGAAAAAGCAGGCTACTCACAGGACATCATACAGGGGTTCATGGAAAACATCTGTAAGAACGAACAGAACGTTCTTTTTATAGGATGCATTCACAAGGATTTCAAATCCTACGCCGACCGGTTCAGCAAAGACGACGCGGCAGTAATGAGCGCCCGAATCACCCAGGTTGACCTGCTCAACGAAGGCATCGAGGAGATCATCGGGGCCATCGTTGAAACGGAGAAGAATAGCGATGCCTGGAAGAAGGAGATCGCGCCCAAAACAGGGATCTTCGATCAATTGGTGCCTCCTTGTAAGTCGCTTGACCTGTTCCCGTGGATTGACGATGTGAACCGCATTCGAGAACGTGTGCTGGAAGACATCTATGGCGTGCACCCCATGGCCCTGTCCTGTTTGTTGACCCTTTCCTCTGAAATCGGCTCGGATGCGCGCAGCACCTTTACCTTTTTCTCAGGTGATGTGGGCGGCGAAAAAGGGTCCTACGCGGACTTCATCGAAAATGCCGACATGACGGTAGCCGGCGGAAAACTGAATCTGTACACGGTGGACCAACTGTTTACGTTCTTCAACAAGGAACTCTCGCAAAAAAATCCTGAACTTCGGGAGCGGCAGCGGCAGTTTGTCAACGGCTATTACGCCAGCATGGACGCGTTGCGAAAGGCTGCTGAAGGTGAACTGTTTGGATTTCAGGAGGATGAGCGTATTCAGGTTCTCAGAACAATCCTAATTTACCAACTCTGCCAGATTCCAGCGAGCATGGAAAACATTCAGTTTGGACTGTATTGCTTGAGCAACTCTGAAAAAAACCAGATCAAGGGGTACTTGAAAGACCTGGTCAAAAACGGCGCGATCTTTTTCCGCCGGCAGTCGGAAACGTATGAACTGGCCGCAAGCACCGGCGCAGACCCCTATGACCTGATTGAGCGCTTCATTGCCGACACCAAATTGCATCCATCGGACATGGTGGCGGCTTTCCTTGAAGAGTCTGCCGGAAAGCATCTCCCCGAATACGCCGAAGCCAAGGGCTACAACCTGCCCTTTGGCGAGGACAAACGCTTTCACACCCGTTTTGTTCGGGCCAAGGATCTCGGCGATGCGCTTTGGGATGAAATCCGAACAGACTATACTGAGAGCCGCAACAAACCGGCAAAGGGTTTTGAAGGCACCCTCGTCTATGTGTTGTGCGAGGACGATAACGAAATCAATGTGGCTCGGGAGGCCGCCAAGACCGTTACGGATGAGAATGTGGGCCTGGCT
>JBDRTM010000088.1:0-13586 GCA_043824065.1 Planctomycetota bacterium
CACTTAGGTTGTCACTTTTTGCTGTGACCATATCTATTTTCTTCCTTGTTTTGTGTGTTTTGCCTAATATAGTTAGTTTTACCTAACTTTGTCAAGGTTTTTTTCAAATTTTTTTTAGAAGGGGTAATTGTTTTGTCAGGCAGAGCGGTTTATAAAAAAGCTCCTGCTGTTCAAAAAAGCAAAATTTGAAGGAGGTAAAAGAAAGCAGGAGCTTTTAAAACCACTTGTATAAATGAGAACAAAAAATTAAAACTTTTGCTGGTTTATTTTTTCTTTTATCCATTCGGAAGATATGCGGCTGGACATAATCAAAAAATACACCGATTTAACAGGTATATCAAGAAAATAATTTTAAGGGGCCTGGTAAAAGCAAAGCCATGAGATGTAATTGATGGCGCTAATACCGATATTCAATTCTCATCGGATTTTAAGCGCGAACTCTGAAAAACATGCCCTTTTTGCGTTTCTGCGTAGTTTTATCAAAAAGGCATGCCAATGCATAACTAAGAGATTATACTTGACGGGTAGGTGGCTGATTTGGTATAAACAAAATAATAAACCCCGCCCCTGCCGCAGGGGCTGGGTAAAGCTTGTGCCTGCATAGTCGGGCATCTGAGGATTTTGGTCTTCCTGCCTGTCTCGGCTTGGCTCGTCAAGGCCGAGCGAGTCGGAGCGGGGCCGAGCCAAGACGGGCTGGCGCAATAATTGTAATTTTCCGAATAGAGGAGGATGTGTATTGTGCAAAGCATTGAGTTTTAATGTTAACTTTGTGCTTCGCGGTGAAGATATTTTACATTTCAATTAACAACCTATATTTATATTCACTTTTTTAAAGGAGGACTATTATGTCTAAGAGAGTGATTTGTTTAATTTCTTTTGTTTTGGCTTACGCGCTGTCTGGGTCAATCTCGCAGGGTCAAGAAAATCAGATTATAAACGGCGAGTTTGACAATGGTCTCATTTCATGGGGCTCGTACGGGGGGGCGGGCTTCACTTTTGAGGTGGTACCCGGTGCCGGTCTATCAGGGAATAATGCGGTAATGTTCGATGTTACCGACGCCTCAGCAACAGCCAGTATAGGGATTTCCCAATCAAATCTGATTATTGAGCCGGGAGTAACATATCCGATCGGATTTATTGCCAAAGCGGAGGAAGACAGACAAATGGTAGTGTTACTCCAGGCGAGCGTTAATGGTTCCTGGCCAACCTATGTGAACGAAATTGTGGAGCTAACAACCACAGCACAAACTTATCTTATTGAGTATACCCATAGCGGCGATACTATTGGAGATGATGTTGGAGAAACGCTGACTCTTTATCTGATGTTGAAGGGTCAGTGGTGGCCCATGACGGGTGATGACCTGAACAAAAAAGTCTGGTTTGATTGGGTGTATTTTGGTGCTGAGCCTGAAGTCCAGGAGCGTGGCCGTGCCATGAACCCAACTCCGGCTGATGGTGCCATAGTTGAGGATACATGGGCTAATCTTAGCTGGTTACCGGGAGATTTTGCGGTCTCACATGATGTGTATTATGGCGAAAAATTTGACGATGTGAACGATGGTGCCGAGAGCGTATTCCTGGGCAACCAGCCCTCGACGAATTTTATTGTCGGCTTTCCCGGATTTCCTTATCCGGACGGTCTTGTTCCAGGCACTACTTACTATTGGCGAGTCGATGAGGTCAATGACACCGACCCGAACAGTCCGTGGAAAGGTCCTGTCTGGAGCTTTATGGTCCCTCCCAGGATTGCGTACTACCCTGGTCCACCTGATAGGGCCAAATTTGTGGACCCGAATATAATCCTGAGCTGGGATCCGGGCTTCGGTTCGAAATTGCACACCATATATTTCGGCGACAACTTTGACGACGTGAACAATGCTGTTGTTGGTCTGCCCCGGGCAGAAACAACCTATAGCCCCGGCACACTTGAATTAGAGAAGACTTATTATTGGCGGGTCGATGAGTTTAGCGGCGCCGCCACAGATAAAGGCGACGTCTGGAGCTTCACGATTACAAAGGCCGGCGGCGGTCTCAAGGCAGAGTACTTCAACAACACGAACCTCAGTGGTGAGCCGGTGCTGACCCGCCTGGACCCCGAAATCGATTTCAACTGGGGCAGCGCTGACGTGCCTGGAGAGAACTCTCCCGATGCGAGTATCAATGTGGACAACTTTTCGGCCCGCTGGAGCGGCGAGCTTGAGGTGGACCTGACGGACACTTATACGTTCCAAATCACCGCCAACAACGGTTTCCGGCTGTGGTTGGATGGTAAGCCCATTATCGATTTTTGGAACAATGGCTTGACAAGCAATCGTGTGAGCGAACCGATCGAACTGGTAGGTGGCGATACCCACTCAATTCGGATGGAGTATTTTGAAGGCGAGGTCACGGCGATTGCTCAGTTGTTCTGGGAGAGCAGCACGCGGGAACAGCAGATAATTCCCAGCGGTGCGCTGCAGCCTCCGATGAAGGCCGGGAGTCCGAGTCCGTCTAATAGTGCTGTGGATGTAAAGCAGATACAGATTCTTAGCTGGAGACCGGGAGACAATACCACTTCGCATCAGGTGTATTTCGGTACTGATGAAGAGGCTGTTCGTAACGCTAATACCGGTTCACCTGAATATAAAGGGAGCAAAACCATTGGTTCTGAGAGCTATGACGCCGGACGACTTGAGTGGGGTACTACTTACTACTGGCGTGTTGATGAAGTCAAGGACGACAGTACGATACAGAAGGGTAATATCTGGAGCTTTACGACAGCCAACTTTCTTATTGTGGACGATTTTGAGGGCTATGATGCCGGTGACAACCAGATATGGTTCACCTGGCATGACGGGCTTGGCTATGGCACTCCGGGTACTCAAGGTTACTTTGCCGGTAATGGGACCGGCTCGGCTGTGGGTGATGAAAGCACTGCTTCTTTCACCGAGGAGACTATCGTTCACGGAGGCAACCAATCGATGCCTGTATTCTATGACAACAGCATCCTCAGGTATTCAGAGGTGGAGATGACGCTGACTTATCCGCGTGACTGGACCGAGAATGGTGTCAGCACTTTATCGATTTGGTTCAGAGGCATTTCTGATAACGCTGCTGAGACGTTGTATATTGCTCTCAACGGCAGTGCGGTGGTCAATCACGATAATCCTAATGCAGCACAGATAGATGAGTGGACCCAATGGAATATCGACCTGCAGGCTTTCGGCGTGAACCTTACTAATGTCAATACGATTGCCCTTGGTTTAGGTAATAGGAACAATCCGCAGGCTGGTGGTTCAGGTACGATGTACTTCGATGATATTCGGCTGTATGCTCCACTGCCAGAGCAGGAACCAGAAGCACCATAAGCAGTGAGTGGCAATTCTTATAGATGAGGTTTTTGATGCCTGTTGAAAAAAACGAATATTTTGGAGTGTGTGGCCAAAACATAATTTATAATTGTTTTAAT
The DNA here is from genome assembly GCA_043824065.1 of Planctomycetota bacterium. GTDB lineage: Bacteria > Planctomycetota > Phycisphaerae > Sedimentisphaerales > Anaerobacaceae > NIOZ-UU13. Next base: position 3,449 of record JBDRTM010000088.1, read on the forward strand.
TTTTTGAACCCCGCCCGTCGTCCGCAGGATGCCTTGCGGCAAAGACGGGACGGGGTGAAGGAGGACTATTATGTGTAAGAAATTGATTTATTTGGTTTCTTTTGTTTTTGCGCTGAGTGTGGCTCTAACGAGCACAGCTAAGGCAGAGCTCGCCGGCTGGTGGAAGCTTGATGAAGGTTCCGGTACAACGGCGTCTGATGCCAGCGGGAACGGGAACGATGGAACGCTCGTGGGAGCGCCTCAATGGGTGGCTGGCGTAAGCGGCCTGGCCCTGGAATTTGATGGTGACGACCACGTCGATTGCGGCAACGATGCCAGCCTGGATATTACCGCTCCGATCACCATTATGATATGGGCCCGGCCCTCCGTAGCCGGAGAAACACATACAACAAACCCGGGTGTGATAGCCAAGGCTGAGAGTGGTGTGGGTTGGAGCTGGCAGCTCAGATACAAGGCAGTGGGCACTCCCGGGTACTTGGGATTTCAGTTCAATCCTGTGTCCGGCGAACGTGTGTGGGTCCACGTGGGACAGAATCTGGAAGTAGGAGAGTGGTATCATATTGCAGGCGTTGCTGATGGCACCGACGCGATATGCTACCTGAATGGGCAAGAAACGGATAGAAAGCCGCTGGTGGATTTCCAGAACAGCAATGGCAAGTTTTTCATTGGGTACGAAGGTTGGATCCCTTGGTATGGTGCGGCTGATGACGCCAGGATTTACGACCACGCTCTGTCGCAAGTCGAAATTCTAAGCGCTATGGCAGGTGAACCATGGCCGTACGCCTTTGGCCCCGATCCTGCCGATGACGCCCTCTATGCGGATACGTGGGTGAACCTTAGTTGGAAGCCCGGAGATACCGCGGTCTCGCATGATGTGTATATCGGCGATAATTTTGACGATGTCAACGCCGGCGCCGAAGGCACGTTCCAGGGTAATCAAGCAGGGACGTTTATTGTTGTCGGCTTTCCCGGATTTCCTTATCCGGATGGTCTTGTACCCGGTACAACTTACTACTGGCGAATCGACGAGGTCAATGACACCGAGCCGAACAGTCCATGGAAGGGTAACGTCTGGAGCTTTAGTATTCCTCCCAAGACAGCGTACAATCCCGACCCGGCTAATGGTGCCGAGATGGTAGACCCGGATGTAATGCTTAGCTGGACAGGAGGTTTCGGTGCCAAGTTGCACACAGTATATTTCGGTGACAATTTTGACGAAGTGAACAACGCAACTGGTGGACTTCCTCAGGGAGTTGCAACCTATACTCCTCCCGGCACACTTAAACTGGCTAAGACTTACTACTGGCGTGTCGATGAGTTCGATGTCATCGAGACGCATAAAGGCGACGTCTGGAGCTTTACCACTGAGGGCGCCGTGGGAAGCCCGTATCCGGCTAATGACGCTGTGGATGTCAAGCAGACACCGGTTCTTAGCTGGTCGCCGGGAGTATATGCTGCTTCGCATCAAATCTTTTTCGGAGCTGATGAAGATGCCGTGAAAAATGCCGATACAAGTTCGCCGGAATACAAAGGCAGCGGGAATCTCGGTGCTGAGAGCTACGAACCCGAAAAGCTTGAGTGGAACAGCACTTACTATTGGCGTATTGTCGAGGCCAATAACGTCAATCCCGACAGTCCGTGGACAGGCAACCTTTGGAGCTTTACGACCGCCAACTTCCTTGTCGTGGACGATTTCGAATCTTACAACGACCTTGACCCCGATGACCCCGAGAGCAACAGGATATTTAACGTGTGGATAGACGGATACGACGACCCGACAAACGGCTCTTTAGTTGGTTATGACACTCCTCCTTTTGCAGAGCAAACTATCGTTCACGGAGGCAACCAGTCGATGCCACTTTATTACGACAACAGTGTTGGGTACTCTGAGGCAACTTTGACGTTGACTTATCCGCGTGACTGGACCGAGAATGGTGTCAGCACGCTGACAATTTGGTTCAGGGGCGATTCAGCTAACGCTGCCGAGACGTTGTATGTTGCTCTCAACGGCAATGCGATCGTTACTAATGATAATCCTGGTGCAGCGCAGATAACTACCTGGACACAATGGAATATCGACTTGCAGGCGTTTGCAGACCAGGGCGTGAACCTTGCTAATGTCAATACGATTGGCCTTGGATTAGGCGACAGGAACAATCCCCAGACCGGCGGTTCAGGTACGATGTACTTTGATGATATTCGGTTGTATCCTCCGGCGCCCTAAGCTGTGTGATTTAGCTGGCCCCCATTGCTTCTGCCGACAGGCATCTGCCGACAGGCATCCTGCGGACTGTGGACTTCGGATTGCGAAGCAAGATATTCGGGCGTGGTTGATATAGCAGATATGTATAAATCCGGGGCTTATATCGAATGATTTGATATAAGCCCCGGTTGTTTAAGGACAATAGGGGACAAACTCCATATATGCTGCTAAAAGTTTAAACCAGCTCAAGGTTTTGTGTAGGACGGCAGTGAGAGGGGTTTTAAGAAATAAGAGAAGGATTGGAGGAGTAACCTAAATATTTTAGTGCTTTTTCAGTAGTCCCTAAACCTTCTCATCCATTGGGGCCAATCAGAAGGCTGTACGAGGCCGGCTTTGGTCCAGGGATTACGAGCATCAAAACTGCGGTGCCAATTTAGTGTCCACAGTTCCTTGAGACCCACCTTGTGCGTAGAGAAGTCCATAAAGAATATGTTTACCTCACCGTTGTGCCGATTGGTGCAGACACGTCTCATGCCGCCCCCGAATGCCCAGAGGAACTCTCCGTCCTGTTCCGGGGGTGGGTCTGACGGCTCGGAACGGACCAGCATAAACCCGCAGTCCATTAACACAGGGATCATACTCGCATTCTTTTGGCCGGTCCGCCGCCATTTGTTCTTCGCATCATGTGCACCCACTACCAGGTCGCTGTCATTGACCCACCAGTTAAGCCCGTAACTGCCGATCTTGTACATTGGTTCCTTGAGATAGGAAAAATCATTGGGATTGGTTTTGCTAACGTCCCAAGCCACCCAGGGCATTTTGCCCCCCTCTTCGACCGTGAGTTTGGCCTTTGGACAAAGGCGAATAACCGGCTCGTTGTAATATGGAATCAGCGTATATATCCACGAGAATCGTCCGGTTGCCCAATCTTCGTCGATGCCCGGCATGAACCTACCGTCATAGTCGGACGTGTATATCATAAAGCAGACTGACCATTGGTGCAGATGGCTCTTGCAGACCACCTCCTTAACCTGCTCTTTGGCCCGGTGAAGGGCCGGCATTAATATCGCCATCAGTAATGCAATAATTGCAATCACTACCAAAAGCTCTATTAGTGTAAAGCCGTTTCGTTTACGCATTACTTTTGCCCTTCTCTTTCAAAGAGAGATAACGAGTTTCGCAGGTATGCTTTTCTGCCATAATTATAACACACTCAGCCGCAGTAATGCAAGCTATTGGCTGATTGTTAAGTTGCGGGATGTCAGATGTCCCTCAAGACGAGCTCGTCGTTTAAATGGCTTGTGAGGCGTTTTAAATTGAAAGCTGAGTAGCATAAGTCGGTCTTTGACAATGCTACGGAGCAAGCCTCACGTGAGAAACCTTGAAGGAGAGATTATGGGGACGTACGCTCTCATTTTTGTATTCTTGCAGCGTATATAGCTGCTCCAACCGCAGCAAGTGCCACTGGAATCACTGGGAGGCCCCGTTTTTAGTATTTTGCTGTTCCGGCTTGACCGTTATATATAGTTGTACAAAAATAGTCTGACGTTCCATCTAAAGTTGTAGAATTTTCAAATTTTCAGTAGTCCTTAAACCTTTTCATCCAAAGCGGCCAGTCGCTGGGCTGACAGCCGCCTGCTGTTGTCCAGGGGCCGGTGGTGTCGTACAGTCGATGCCACTTAAACGTCCACAACTCCTTAAGCCCTATTTTCCTGGTAGAAAAATCCAGAAAAAGCCCGTTTACAAAACCATCGTGCCGGTTTAAACAGTAACGTAACATACGCCCGCCACCACCTTCAGCCCACCCCTGGCCGTTATATGCTGGAGGATCATCTACTGAGTCCACCACGCCATTATAGCGCTGGGCCCCCAGGAACAAGGGCACGTAGGCGGCCCCCGCCACAGCCGGCCCGCGCCAGTACCAAGCTGCTTGGCCGCGAGGTTCCCTGCCTGGCTGGATATCAACACAATAGCCGTTGATCCCGTAACTTCCCTTCATTGGCTTTGCCCAGTGACCCTGGTTCATATAGCCCCAGGCCATGGTCACACCGACGTCTGTCCCCTCGGCTCCCTCACTGATACCATTCTCATCAACCCACGGCTTCGTCGCGTTCGGACAACAGGTAAATTCGTCATCCCATTTATAGTAGTCCCCAAGTGCGCTGACCCACCGATTGGCCTGAGGCTGGGCCGTATGGCCCTCCATGAATCGGCCATCGTGGTCTTCGGCGTACATCGCAAAGAACAAGCCCCATTGTTTGAGCCTGTTTAGGCACACAACGCCTCTGGCCTGTTTCCTTACCCGCTGTAAAGCCGGCATCAATATCGCCATCAATAGTGCAATGATGGCAATGACTACCAAAAGCTCTATCAAGGTAAATCCCGTTAGTCCTAAGGACTCCTTTCGGAGAAACTTTCCGCTCTCCTGATTGGGGGTTCTTATTTCTAACGGGGTAAACCCTCTTTGTTTGTTCATAATGACACCGCTATTCCTATATTAGCAGAACCTAAGACCATCATATTCTTTTTGGGTCTGAAAGTCAAAGGAAATGTCCACCATTTCGCCTTGTGTTTTGGCCAGAAAAACTGGCCGCATTAATTCGTGCTGGATTCCAAAAAATGTTTGTGTTACAATATGTTTTATATTATAATATTGAAACTAATTCGGGGCGTGGCGCAGTTTGGCTAGCGCGCGTGACTGGGGGTCACGAGGTCGCAGGTTCAAGTCCTGTCGCCCCGATTAAATACTGATGTCAATCGAAAAAGGAGTTAGATGATGTCTAGATCAAAAAGAAGCCAATCTAAACACGAGGTGAAAACCCTCGATTCACTTGATTCAGCCAGAGATCAAAAGCAACAACAGGCATTCAAGCAATCAGCGAACAGAAGAAGAAATACAACCTTCAAGAGAATAGTTACAGACTAAAGGACAAACCATCCGAACAAAATATTTTCAATTGCCCAGACAATCGATGAAAATAGAGCCGAATAATATACAGAAGCTTGTTTCCAATGCTGTCAAGTATTTTTGGCAAACCCGCCGAGCACAATCTAAGAAACAGAAAACGTCTGGACGTTTAGATCAAGGGGCAAGGAGTGCGGTTACTGGCGGTGCCCAGATGGACAGATTTAATGAATTGGTTACAACTCTTATTTGTAAAGCAGGGATAGGAAGGTCAAATATATTTCATAAGAAAGCTTTAGAGCTTCCAGGATATTTCCGACCCGAGAAACAGTGGGATTTACTTGTTGTTAAAGATGACCAGCTCAGGCATCCGGTATTAAAGGTATTTACAAAGAACCTGCTGAAGACCTAACCTTCCGAATTTTGACTAAGTCGCTAATGGCGCATGTAAAAGCTTACGCTTAATATTATGGATAGTACAGACGGAAATAGCACGATTCACAAAGTTGTTTTGGGTGATGCCCGACATATGGGATTTATATCTGACGAATCGGTTCACCTTATTGTGACTTCACCACCGTATTGGAATTTGAAAGAGTACAATAATACTAAAAACCAGTTAGGTCACATAGAAGACTATGAAGAATTTTTGGCCGAGTTAAAGAAAGTATGGGACGAATGCTTTAGGATTCTTATTCCTGGAGGGCGTTTAGTTTGTATTGTAGGTGATGTATGCATGTCTCGCCGTCAACATGGGCGGCATCGAGTTATGCCTTTGCACGCTGACATCTGTGTTCAGTGTCGAAAGGTCGGTTTTGATAATTTAAATCCTATAATCTGGTACAAGATATCTAATGCTAAATTCGAGGCTAATAAAGGTTCTAAGTTTCTGGGTAGGCCATATGAGCCAAATGCAATTATAAAGAATGATATTGAATATATTCTCATGCAAAGAAAACCTGGTGGTTATCGAAAGCCTTCTGATTTACAATGACGTCTGAGCAGAATTAAAAAGGACGATTTTAATAAATGGTTTCGCCAAATATGGAATTTGACTGGTGCTTCTACAAGTAAACATCCCGCTCCTTTTCCTTTAGAGCTTGCGCAACGTTTGGTACAAATGTTTTCCTTCGAAGGAGATACGGTTCTTGATCCATTTTGTGGCACAGGTACAACATCTATAGCTGCTGTGAAGTCAAATCGGAACAGTATAGGAATTGATATAGATGCCAGTTATTGCCGTATCGCTGCAAGACGTATCCGAAAAGAGACAGAGCACTTTTTTAATAATGCTAAGCTATTATGTTACATATCCTCTTCGATTGAAGACCGATCCGATTTAATAGAAGAATCAAATGCCTTTTCTAATATTTGCGAGAAGGTTACTATTGAGCAACGTTAATGGCCAAGTAAAACATTCGATGTGATAGTTTTTTAACTTTTATGCTGATTTAAGAATAATGGCGCAAAGAGTAATGACAGTTTTAAATTGTCCTGTCGCTCCGATTTTTTATAGACGGTTATAGAATGTGTGTGCCGAGCATGAAAGAATCGTTCTCTGTGTGTACCCTGTGAAGGAGAAAAAATGGGAATAATCGAAAATGCCAAAGAAGCAGTAAAGATTGTTCAGCAAATCGACAATATCGAACTTTATCGCAAAATATTGGACCTTCAGGCCGAAGCAATAGAACTATCTGAAGAACTCAAGAAGAAAGATGAGACAATATCAAAACTAAAGGATGCTTTGTCGTTAAAAGGGAAGATGATTTGTGAGGCTTCTGCATACTATATCACAGATGAAAAAGGAAATAAAACTGAGGGGCCATTTTGTACGAAATGTTTTGATATCGACCAGTCAAAGTGCAGGCTTGTTGCCGACAACAAGGAACCACAAGTAATCTGCCCAAATTGTAAAGTGTCGTTCAGTTCTAAACCTACTTACGATTGTTTAAGACCGGATGTTGAAGAAAATCGTAAAAAACTTAAAGAGGTTACAAGGCAAACTATGAAACGGCAGTTTTAATATTGTCCACGCGCACCCGATTACTATAATTTCCTTTATTGTTCGTTAAGCATACTTTTACGTTTGCTTAGAATAGCAAAACCTAATATTGCCAACAGAACTACAGCCGATATGTATTTGACAGCATCAGGGAGCATCCAACCATGACGAGTTACAATTTCAATGTCGATGCCGGCGGCAATGTAATCGAGCAGAATACCAGCCAACAGAGCGCAGCCTGCCACGGTAGCGAGATATGTAATTGCTGTTGCCCTGCCTAAAGCTTTCCAGATGGTTATAAATGAGGCGGCATTGGTGGCCGGGCCGGTCATCAGAAAAACCAATGCTGCGCCGGGCGTTAGGCCTTTCAATATGAGCGCTGCTGCAACCGGCACCGAGGCGGTTGCGCACACATAAACCGGTATGCCTAAAAACATCATTACCACCATTGCGAAAATTCCGGTGCCAAGTTTTTCTGCGAAGTAACCTTCCGGCACCAGAGCTGAGATAAGAGCTGCGATAGCCAGTCCTACCAGCATTGCCTTGCCAATATCGCGCGGCAGGGTGACAAAGCCGTATTTTAATCCTTTTATAATTCTGATAGTCTTTTTGTCGTCAGCGCAACACTCATCCGAACATTCCTGCCGTGGGCAGTTCGCATCTTCTTTTTGTCGGCTAAACACATCGACCAGCGTACCGCCGATGATACCTGTAATGAATGCTGCCAAAGGTCTGAAAATCGCAAAAACAGGGCCGAGAAGACTTAAGGTAACAAAGATACTATCGATGCCGGTTTGGGGTGTGGACAGCAAAAATGACACTGTGGCTCCTTTGCTTGCTCCATGCTTGTGCAGTGATATTGATACGGGAATAACCCCACACGAGCACAAAGGCAGGGGCACACCAACAATTGAAGCTTTAATCAATGGCCATACCCCCCTACCGCCCAGATGCCTTTCAACGAGTGGTTGGGATACGAACACCGAAAGGATTCCCGCCACGAAAAAGCCAAACAGCAGATATGGTGACATTTCGGCTGCGGTGCCCCAAAAATCCACGATTATCGACTTGGCAAAATCGACCATTATATACCCCCTGTTTTCAGAAGAGCTGCTAACTTTCTATTGTTTCAGTTGTACTGACATTACCTTGTAAATCAATTGTAACATCTTCGAAGCTCATGTCAATTTTGTTTTTAGAAATAGCCTGTCGTGCAATCTGAGTAAGGCCTGAACAGCACGGCACCTCCATATGGATGACCGTTAAGCTGTTCAGTTTGTTGGCTTTTAGTATTGCCGCCAGCTTTTCGATGTAAAACTCGGCATCATCCAGTTTCGGACAGCCCACGGCAATACTGTTGTCTTTCAAAAACCTATTGTGGAAATCACCCATTGCAAACGGCACACAATCTGCAACCAACAGCAAGTCGGCGTTGTCAAAATATGGGGCAGATGGGGAGACCAGCTTCAACTGTACCGGCCACTGGCCAAGCTGGGATGGAACCTGGGCTGTGGAATTTGTGGTCTGGCCTTTTTCTCGCAGCTTTTGAGCTCTCATACCCGGGCACACAAAGTCAGCTTGTTTTTGGCTCTCTTGCTCTTTAGCCAGATGTGCTTTGGTCGCTTCTTCGTCAAATTCCGGGGCCTGGCGCTTTTCAATGATAATCGCATCCTGGGGGCATTGTCCGATACACGCTCCCAGACCATCACAATAAATTTCGCTGACCAGCTTGGCTTTGCCGTCAACTATCTTTATAGCACCTTCAGCACAGGCGTCCACACACTGTCCGCACCCGTCGCATTTTTCTTCATCTATTTTTACAATGTTTCGCAAGACCATTCTAAAACCCTTTCTAATCCAATATCTTAGCTAAATCTTTATCGACATTTTCGATTAGTTTTGCAAAGATCCATAATTGTTAATTTATTTCTTTGTTGAATTTAGAAGCAGCTTCTCAAGAGCATCAACTGTATTGACCGGCTGTTTACAAACATAGTTTTGGCAAACATAGACAGTTGCTTTGCCATCTATCACAATTTGATACTTTATAAAAGGCACAATTTCATATATTGCAGAATCTGTGTTGTTGCCTTTGTGAAACAAAAAGACCGTATTAGGTGAAAATCTACTGCGAACCAGTCTGAACATCTCTTTAGTATCTTCTCGCTGACGGTTCCCTGCAATTACTATTTCCCGAGTCGGACCAATCCAGAAATCAAAGGCAGCCAACAAAGCGGTGAGTGAAGCAGGTGACTGTCTCAATCGCTCTGAAAATGCTTTGAACACCTGCTCGCCGTGCTCTGTGAACTGTTGATTCATTGTCAATCGTCCCAGTTTCAGCAAGACTAAAGCAGCAATAGAGTTTCCGCTTGGAACTGCTCCATCATAACCCGGCCTGTTGCGCACTATCAGGCGTTCTGCATCGTTACCGGTCAAATAAAACGCGCGACCGGCCTGATCGCCGAACAACTCTATCATCTGCTCAGCTAACTTCTTCGCTTCATTAAGCCATCTGGCATCGAACGTCGCTTCGTACAAATCCAGCAAAGCCATAGCCATAAACGCATAATCGTCCAGGACTCCCAGCCCAGCTACCTGGCCATCACGATAATATCGTTTCAATCGGCCGTCTTTTATTAGCATGTCCAGCACGAATTCGGTGCATTTCTTAGCGGCATCAACGTACTTTTCTTCTTCCAATACAATCCCGCCATAAGCCATCGAAGAAATCATCAGGCCATTCCAGCCGGCAATAATCTTATCATCACGATATGGCCGAGGTCTTGTTGCTCGATGCTTCAAAAGCTTTGAACGACCTTGCGACAAAATGTCCTCTATTTCACGACGATCCTTTTTGAACTGTTTCGCCAGGTCTTCTGTTGACTTGCTAACGCTCAAAATATTTTTTTTATGCTCATAGTTTCCACTGTCGGTCACACTATAGTACTCATTGAAAACCTTGGCCCGTTCTGCACCTAAAACATCCTTTATCTCCTTCGACTCCCACACATAAAACGTCCCTTCTTGT
>JBDRTM010000089.1:0-3855 GCA_043824065.1 Planctomycetota bacterium
ATGCCAAAACAGCTCATATTTACGCTAAAATGGCTAAAAGAATATAAGGGAACCGCTCTTTCAAGCTAAAAACGGCGATTTTGCCCCCTGAACGGTTACAAAAAAAGATAGTTTTTTTAAGAACATTACATTTTTTTATTAGTATTCCCAGCATAACTATAGGAATACGTCCATACAGGGAGCAATAACACGTGGAATCGCATTTTAGAAGTATAATAAAGGCAATAACGTGGCGTGCCGGTGGCACTGTGGTTACTTTTGCAGTCGCCTGGATTCTTACGCAGGAATTTAAGTTGGCAGCGCAAATTGGCGTTTTGGATACGGTAATCAAAATCGGTGCATTTTACGCTCATGAACGGCTCTGGATTCGCGTGAAATTCGGAAGATTAAGAAAGCCGGAATATGAAATATAGCAGTTCACAATAGTTACCGTTATGTTATAAGGAGATTTAAGGCTATGTTAATTCAAGAAGCCACAGAAAATGCTGCAGAACTTGTTGAGAAGCTCAATTTTGCTGAAAAAGTTGAACGCTCGCTGGAGTTGATTGACCGAGCTTACAAGGAATTCGGCGACAGTCTTGTTGTGGCCAACAGTCTTGGTAAGGATTCCAGTGTTGTCTGGCACCTTGCTAAACGTGTAAGCCCCAAGATTCGCGGCTTCATCGTTACTACAAGGTTCAAACCAAAGGAAACGAAACAGTTTATGTCTGAAGAAGTTGCTCGGTATCCGGAGTTGAAGGTTTACAGCAACGATGAAAAGATTCCGGAAAAGCTTTATGAGACCGATCCGGACAGGTGCTGCGAAATTCTGAAGGTACAACCCGTTCGACAAGCTGTGCAAGAAATGAACGTTGAGTGCTGGGTTACAGGACTTCGATGCACTGAAGGCCGAACGCGTACGAATTACAAAGAAGTAGAAGAGCTGGACAAAGGTTTGATTAAGCTCAATCCCATTCTTATTTGGTTTGAACGTGAGGTTTGGCAGTATCTTGCATTGAACAGAGTCCTGGTTAATCCGCTTTACGGCAAAGGCTACAGGTCCCTCGGTTGCTGGCCGTGCACAAAAATTGCCCAAGGAGTTGATGAGCGGGCAGGTAGATGGATTGGGACAAGTAAATGCGGCGGTGAGTGCGGCATTCACACAAAACCTTTACTTGATTACCAGATATAGTAAGTAGTATGAGTTTTTATCGTTAATAGGAGAACAAAAATGAAGTCTTTGAATCTTACGAGAATTGTGATGGGAATAATCGTTATTGTGGGACTGCTGTTTTTCAAGCCGTTGGCATATTTTGCCGCGGCAATGATGATTTTTGCAGGGCTGACGGGCATATGCTTTCTGGAAAAGCTTTTATCGAAAGTTTTCAGTAGCGGCGCCTCATGCTCAACGGCAGCCAATCCCGCTGCTGACTTACAGAGAATGACTCCGGAAGAGATAAAACAGGCTGTTAAAGAAAAATACAGCGAGGTAGCTTCTAATCCGCAAGCAAAGTTCAATTTCCCTGTGGGGAGGAAGTTTGCTGAAAGTGTCGGCTACTCCGGTGAATTATTGGATAAACTGCCTGCCTCAATGTGGGAGTCGTTCACAGGGGCAGGTAATCCGCAACCTTATATCGATATTAAACGCGGCGAAAAGATTCTTGATTTAGGTTGTGGGGCAGGGCTTGACCTCTATTTATATGCTCAAGCAGCCGGCCCCGAGGGCCAGGTTTATGGTGTTGATATATCTGAGGACATGATTGCCAAAACCCGACGAAACATGGAGACGCTCAACGTGCAAAATGTTGAATTTCTGTGCGCACCAGCGGACAGTATACCATTGCCTGACGGCTCAGTCGATCTTGTTGCGGTTAATGGCATCTATAATCTGTCCCCGGACAAAACTGCGGTTATGCGAGAAGTTGCCAGAGTATTACGTCCTGGAGGCCGTACCATCTTTGCCGAAATCGTACTGAAGGCTCCGTTACCGGAAGAAATACGCAAGAATATCAATGACTGGTTTCGCTGCATAGGTGGAGCACTGCCTCAGAACGACTTCCTCGAGCTTCTCAGTTCGGCGGGATTCAGTAACCCAAGAATCCTCTGGACCGGGCGTAATGCTCGAACAGGCCATGAACTTGCCCTGTGTGCTGTGATAAGGGCAGAAAAAAGTAATATGCATTGAGTACTATCTTGCAGTGAAACATTTACATGATGAGCAGAAACCGAGGAATGCGAGAAAACAACGATCACAAGTCATTAGTAATTAGAGATTTCTTATGTGCTTTGTGGAAGGTTGGAAATGCAAACAGAAAGGGGAACTATAGTGAAGGCTGATACGTTGGCTATACATGGTGGTTTTGCTGGTGACAGTGCCAGCGGTGCCACAGCGGTACCGATTAGTCAGACAGTTTCATACGCCTACAGAACTGCGCAAGAGCTGGCTGATGTTTTTAACGGCAAGTCACCCGGATATATATATACGCGGATTGCAAATCCAACCACCTCTGCTCTTGAAGTTAGACTGACACAGCTCGAAGATGGGATCGGCTGCATCGCCACTTCCAGCGGCATGGCAGCAATAGCATCAGTTGTGATGAGTTTGGCCAGAGCCGGCGATGAGATAATCGCCGCGACGGGCATATTCGGCGGGACAGTGTCTTTGTTTGAAAATACGTTAGGGCGGTTCAACGTGAAAACTACCCTGGTGGATGTGGCTGATACCAACAACTTTGCAAATGCAATCAATAACAAGACAAAGCTGATTTTTATCGAGACCATTGGCAATCCTCGAATGGATGTGCCGGACATACCGGCTATCGCTGAAATTGCTCATCAGGCCAACGTACCTTTGGTTGTTGATAATACCGTTACTACGCCTTTTCTTATCAAGCCTGTAGAGTTTGGTGCTGATATTGTTGTCCATTCGACGTCAAAGTTTATTAACGGTCACGGCACTGCGATTGGCGGAGCAATAATCGATACCGGCAACTACGATTGGAGAAAAGGGGCGTTTGACGATATAAGACATTTATCTGAAAGAGTTGGCCAATTGGCTTTTCTGGCGTATTTGCGAAACGTGATTTATCGGGACCTTGGCGGTTGTCCTGCCCCGATGAATTCGTTCCTGATGCTGCAGGGTTTAGAGACTCTGCCGGGAAGAATGGTCAAACACGGCGAAAATGCAAAGAAATTAGCACAATTTCTGAAAGCTCAACCGAAAGTATCCTGGGTGAACTATCCGGGGTTTACAGACAACAAGTTTAGCGATAGAGTTGCAAAGCTGTTTGACGGCCGTGGCGGTGGACTGCTTACGTTTGGCTTTGGCGATAAGAAAAGGGCTTTTAGATTTATCGATTCGCTGAAGCTGGCAAAGAATCTGGCGAATCTTGGTGATGCGAAGACCCTGGTGATACATCCTGCCTCTACTATATTTCATGAATTCTCCCCGGATGAGCAAAAGTCGATGGGCGTTTCTGATGATATGATTAGAGTTTCGGTTGGTATTGAGGATTTCGAAGACATAAGAGCTGATTTTCAGCGGGCAATAGAAAAAGCTTTCAAGGAGATAAAATGAATCTTGTTGTAAATGGTAAAGAGACGAACATCACTGACGGTTTGACCGTAAGTCAACTTCTGGTCCAGGAGAATGTAAAGATGCCGGATATGGTGTCAGTCGAACTTAACGGGCAGATTCTTAAAAGAACTAAGTTTGAAGAGACAATACTCAAAGACGGCGACAAGGTAGAGTTTCTATATTTTATGGGAGGCGGAAGTGTCGTTAACTGAACAACAAATAGAAAGATACAGCCGGCACATAATCCTGGAGCAGGTTGGCGGCGCGGGCCAGGAAAAAATACTCAGCTCCAAGGTGTT
>JBDRTM010000090.1:0-3392 GCA_043824065.1 Planctomycetota bacterium
GGATAATACTGTCCATACTGTCCCCCCATCCTCTCCATTTCCATCATCATTTCGTACTCGTACTCTTCCATCATCTCATACCCTTCACCTTCGGCTCCTCCGGGAGTGCCGCGGCTCCTACGCCACAAATCCGCCCCGCCAAACTGGGCTGCGGCAAGATCACTTGTAAAGAAAGCTGACATATTCGTTATAAATATCTGCTCTCGGGCCTCGCGAGGTATCTCCAAAATCCCTGCCACATCACCCTCGGCAAAAGCCTTATAGAGCTTGGCTTGTTTGGGATTGTTCTTCTCATTCGGCAAAGCTGATATGATGACCTCATGAAGATACGGAATCATTTCACGATAGTTGAAAGGTTCAAACTCCTTTTCTATTATCGCTTCAGACTCGGAACCTTTACGCTTTTCGTTTTCGAGCTTCTGTTTGGCATCCTCGACAGTACTAAGAATGCCCCCAATTCTTTGTCGGACCTGACTGTTCTTCTTGTAATTCATCCCGTCCAGGCCGGTTCTCGCAAAGCACAAAAGTGATACCGCAAGCAGCATACACGCTGCGGCAATAAAGTACTTGCCCTTGCTGGCCCAGGCCATTGACCGGGCAATATTCCGAGGCAGAAGATTGCTTTCTATCCTGGCCAGACCCAAGCCCTGCAAAGCAAGACCATAGACAATACCAAAATCGCAGATATTCTCGTGGAATTTCGCCGGTGAGACACCCGGACCTATCGCAAGCCTCTTGAACGAATCCGGCCTTTCCACCGGTATCTGCAGGGTCTGCTGTAGATATTTGAGCAGACCTCGCAGCTTTGTTCCGCCACCTAAGGCGATAATCTTCACGATTTTAGTATCGGGATTCGAGTTATTGTAAAAGCCTAACGACCGCTGCATTTCAGAACCCAAATCCGTAAAAACCGGCCTCATCGCCTGTAATATCTGCCGGGCATATTTGCTCACAGGAGCCGTACGTTTGAGCTTCTCAGCTTTTTCAAAATTAAGTCTGAATGCATCTGATATCGCCCTGGTAAAAGCATTACCTCCTATCAGAATACATCTCTGCCAGACCGCTGATTTTGTGCAGACAACCAAATCGGTATTGTCCGCACCTATGTTAAGAATAACTACAGCTTTGTTGTCGGAAGTGACCAAATCAGGACGGTCGTGCAGCAAATAGTTGTACAGGGCCATAGGTGACATCTGTACGTAGCCAACCTGCACATCTTCCCTGTTTAAATGCTCTAATGCCGAGTCCACCACTTCATTTTTAATCGCGAAAATGCCCACCTTGATTTCAGGACTGTCTTCCTCCGTCATCAGCTGCCAGTCCCACTGCACATCGTTAATGCCAAAAGGAATCTGCTGGACAGCCTCGAACTTGACCATTTCAGGAATACGCTTCGCCTCGACAGGCGGCAAGTTCACAAACCGGGCAAAACTATTCTGGCTCGGTACGGAAATTATTATCTCGTCCAAGCTCAAATCGTATTTATTGACAAACTTGCGCAAGCTTAATGCAACAAGCTCGTCTCTCTCTGCATCTGTTACGCCGTCTCCGCTAAGAATCTTGCCGTGCCGGATGTTGTCAAAGCCGATTACTTCAACAACACCACGCTCTGTGCTCAGGTACAATGCCTTCAGGGAATAATTACCTATATCGATTGCCCAAACCGTACCGGTTTCTGCAGCCATAACAAACCTCCCGCTTAGTTTTCAATTAGCCTTGTAAATCCGTTCTAACAAATATAGATTATACCATACTATGAAGACTTTTTCCATAAATACTCTTGGCTGCAAAGTCAATCAATATGAGAGCCAGCAGATTCGAGAGCTGCTCGAACAGCTCGGACTCCACAAAGTCGAACTAACTAAAAAACCCGATCTAACTGTTATCAATACCTGCTGTGTAACTCACACTGCCTCAGCAAAGAGCCGGCAATATATCCGAAAAGCCCAAAAGCTAAGTCTTGATGCTGTTGTAGTTGTCTGCGGTTGTTTGCCGGCTGTACAAGTCGGCGAATTACATAACACCGGCAAAAATGTTCATCTCATCAAAAATCGAGACAACCTTGCCGCCATGCTAAGCCGGATAGCCGGCAACAAAGCTGCCGCTTTGGGCTCCCAAAGTCCTCAATCCTGCCCACACATTAATACTATAATTAAAGCAGAAAACAACTCAAAAATCAAGTATAAAAATAAATCGAAGAATTATCGGAAGTTGCCGCCATTAAATTCCTTCAAAGACCATACCAGGGCCTTTCTAAAAATCCAGGATGGCTGCGATGGATACTGCAGCTATTGTATTGTACCCAAAACTCGTCCGTTTGTTCACAGTAAACCGGACAATGCCGTTCTTCAAGAAGCACAAGCTCTTGTAGAAGCCGGACATAGGGAAATCGTTGTAACAGGGGTATTTCTCGGAGCTTACGGCAGGGAAAGCGTCAGACGAAAAAACTGGACCAATCAGAGAAACGATAATTTACCTGATTTGCTCGATAAAATGGCAGAAATACCGCATCTTGCAAGGATAAGATTAAGCTCGCTGGAGCCGGCCGACGTTACGCCGCGATTGCTCGATACTTTCTGTAAACAACGTAACATTATGCCACACCTGCACTTGTCGCTGCAGTCCGGCTCCAATGCGGTCCTTAAAAAGATGCGCAGACAATATAGTGCTGATGAATTCAGAGAAAAGGTTGAGCTAATTAAACATCAGCTCGACAGGCCGGCCATAACGACCGATATTATCGTTGGTTTTCCGGGTGAAACCGATGCTGACTTTGAGCAAACGGTCGATTTGGCCGAAGATGTAGGCTTTGCAAAAATGCACATTTTCAGTTTTTCGCCGCGTAAAGGCACTGTTGCGGCAAATATGCAAGATACTGTTAATAATAGAGTTATCAAAGACCGCTCGAAAATACTGCATAATTTAAACATAGAGCTGGGCCAAAAGTATCGACAGCAATTTCTTGGCGAAACCGCTGAAATCCTGCTGGAAAGCGATGATGGGCAACTCTGCGGACGAAGCGAAAGGTATTTTATGGTGTATCTCGAAAAAACAGAGGAAAAGCTGAAAAAAAACGACTTAGTAAGAGCGAGGCTTCTTAAAAATAGCAATCAAAGGACAATTGGACAAATATTGCAGAAAAAGGATTAGTAAATTAGGGTTACGTTTTGACACTTACACTAATTCGGGGCAATTTTAAAAATGAGCGTTCTTTTTGCATTTTTTCGTATTTTTTTACAAAAATTTGGAGAAATACAGACTTTTTGGTTCATCCGGTTAATGCGTAGGTGGACCAAACAGATCAGGGCCTTGGAGCTGTTTGGAGAGAAAAATCGTTTGGGCAGAGGCTCAAATTTGGGGCAGGCGGGGGGAAATTTGTGCCTCTGGGGCCC
>JBDRTM010000091.1:0-3260 GCA_043824065.1 Planctomycetota bacterium
TTCTCTTCGAATTTTGAAACTGTTTTGCCTCTGCCCCTGAACCAGTTTCCGCTGCGCAGTATAGAGATGACGGATTTTTCGGCGTCTCTGTCCCAGACCGGCCAACTGGGAAACGGTTTGGTTCTGACCGCCTTACCGCCGAGGATTGCGGCTTTACCGCCGTAAGGTGTCCTGTGGACTGCTTTCTTGCTTCCGTTTCCGTATGCACCTATTCCCCCCGATGCAGTAGCAATAGTACCTATTGACGCAGCAGCCAAAAACTCTCGCCTGGTTAAATTGTTCTTATTCATTTTCCTGACCCCTTCAATTTTGTAAAAAAAAGTTTGTTTTATGATGTTCGTTTTTTACGACTGTTTCTTTTTTTCTGTTTCTTTCCGGCCCTGGCATCCTGTTCGGCCATGAACTTTTTCAGAGCTTCTGTTGAGCTACGGTTTTTGAATGCCTCTAATGCCGGGTCATTGGTGCGTTTCATCCATTTTAACAACTCTTCCCGCAAATTGTCGAGCTTTTTTTGGTATCTTGGGTCGTCTCTTAGGTTACGCAGCGCATCAGGGTCGTTTGCGAGGTCATAAAACTCCTCAACTACTCGATATTGGAAAAGCCTGACACGGACGGCAATCTTCGGGTCGGTTTTCGCAGCGGCCCGCATGGCCTTGAACGTCAGACCGGATTGCGATTCATTTTTGAAGACCCGTTCGCCGTCAGACCAGGGATTGAAGATGTATCCGAACCCGTGGTTCTGTACGCAGCGCATCGGATAGCGGTTTTTTGCGGAGGTTTGGTGAAACTGTGTAAATACCTTATCTCGACCGGCCTGTCGCCGGCCAAGAAGAACGGGTAGAAATGAAAAACCGTCCATCCCTTCGGGCTGAGGCACTCCGGCCGCGTCAAGTGCGGTGGGCATAAAATCGATGCCGGAGATAAAGTGTCGATTGTCCACAGCGCCAGGCTCAATTTTGCCCGGCCAAACAGCAATCCACGGCGTGCGCGTACTGTGCAAGTAGCAGTTGGTCTTGGAAAACGGCAGCGCCATACCATTGTCCGAGAGAAACATTATCAAAGTGTTCTCCGCCTGGCCCGATTCGCGAAGGGCACGCATTACCGCTCCTACCGTATCGTCACAGCGGCGGACCGAGCTATAGTACTGTGCTATTTCCTTATGTACATCAGGCACGTCGGGCAGAAAGCCGGGAACCTGAACTTCCTCACTTCGATACACTCGCGAGGGCGCAGGAATATCTTTGAGCGCTTGCTTAAACTTATTTCGCTCCTGCATGCTGCCATGAAACGGCCGATGTGGGTCGTGTGAATTGGCCATCAGGAAGAACTGCTGGTCTTTGTTTGATGCTTGCTGGAAAAAGTCTCTGGCATACTTATAGTAAAGTTTCGGGTCGCGGCCGTTACCCAATTCTCCAACATCCTTCACCATATCCCACTTGAACTTCTCTATAGGCGCCAGGTGCTTGACCTTGCCGAGGATGCCGTTGAGATAGCCGGCGTTATGTAAGCTCTCTTGCAGCGTCGGCACGCTGGTGTTAATCGGCTGGAAACCCTCAGCTCCATTGCGGTGGGGGTAGCGGCCGGTCATTAGTACTGAACGGCTGGGCTGGCAGACCGCTATGGTAATATGAGCATGGGCAAAACGCATGCCCTCAGAAGCCAGGCGGTCGATGTTGGGTGTAATATCTGGAGTCTGTCCACCGAAGCAGCCCGGCGCATCGCAGTTCATATCATCAGCCGTTATAAGTAGAATATTCGGCCGCTTTTTCCTCCTGTCAGCCGGAAATACCCGCCCTTGTCCAGACACCAGCAGCGCAGCTCCCAGCCCCATTGCTCTTAAGAACTGACGGCGTGTAGTTGGATTTGTACTCATTTTTCTCCTTGTTCTTCGTGGGCCGGGAAGGCCTATTGTCGAGAATGAACCGTTGTTGCGACTTTGGCTGTTTTTCTTTCGCGCACAACTTCCACACCACAGAGGACCGGTACACCGTTCTTCGATGAGAGCTTCTTGTCCTGCGTAACGAGTTCGATTTCCAGGTCGCGACTGACCGCAATGCCCCGGAACTGTCGCACAACGGCTTTGAAGTCCACTTGGGGACGCCTTACGGCGGAACCCGCTGCTTCCCTGACAATGTCGAAGTCGTCAAGAACCACCTGTCCCTGCAATTTGACATCGAAGATGCGTTTGCCTGTCTGCTTATTATCAAAATCTGCAAAATACAGCCTGACCGTATATTCGGCTGGCTCATCCGCCTCAGACAAAAGCGGCACGATGCAGCGTCTAAGTCCAAGGGCAAAGGAAGCAAACAGCCAGGGAGTGTCGGTTCCATTCATAGTCTGAGTTTCGCTGTCCCGAAAGGGATGGCCAAGTCCATTGCGCCGAGGATATTCCGGCTCGCCAAAAAAGTCCATTCCTAATTTGAGTGAGAAGCCCATCGCTGCACGGTTCTGCGGCAGTCCGGGTCGCGGGTAGCCAAACCATAGTGTGCCGTTTCTGTCGCGTCTATCGCCGGGTGCGCCGAGGTTGACGGCCAGGTGTTGAACGGGCGTGTTGGCTCCGCCGGTGCTGTAGATGCCCCATCGGTCGTAGTCCGGGCGCGGCTCAAGTGCAATCGAACAGACTATGGGGAAAAGGCAAATGCAGCCGGCACTGGCTTCAGGTGCCAGGACAAGACCGTCAGCAGGAATTGCGTTAATCCAGCATCCGAGTCGCTGCCCGGCGAAATGACGTATGCCGCTGTCGTTTTGCAGGTCATAGTAACTCGTATAGCCCGAACGCATCAAAAGCATTTGTGGAGAGGCGGAAATCGCCCCACAGTGGTGGCCCGGCCGCAGGAACTGCCACGTTGTATCGGCGCCGGTCAGTGGGTGACTGCGTGTCCTTTGCTGGCCGGTCTTTAGGTCAAACGCCCAGGGTTCAGCAAGGACCATACCGCCGATGATAAGCGGACGATGGCGATAGTTGGCGTCTTTGGCCCAAAGCACCTCACCACTTTTAGCCGAGAGGGCCACCAGCCGACGCTGTGAGAATTCGCCCGAGAGGAACTGACTCCAATAATGACCGTTCGCATTGGCCCCGCACAGGACCACGACGCCGTCATGGTACATCGCCGTCAGTTCGCCGCCGCCTATTCCAATATTGCTGCAGTCGGTTACATCTACAGCCCTTTCCCAGAGCTTGCCGCCTGTCTGAGCATCCAGCGCAACGGCAAGGCGCACGTCGAGCTCCTTATGGGCTGCTTCTGCTTTTTTGGCCTCTT
>JBDRTM010000092.1:0-7987 GCA_043824065.1 Planctomycetota bacterium
TCCTAATGCAGCACAGGTAGATACCTGGACTGAATGGAATATCGACCTGCAGGCATTTGCCGACCAGGGTGTGAGCCTTGCCAATGTCAATACGATTGCCCTTGGCTTTGGCAACAGGAATAATCCGCGGGCTGGTGGTTCAGGTACGATGTACTTCGATGATATTCGTTTGTATCCTCCGCCGTCAGAGGTGGCACCCTAAGCCGGGATTTAGGTGGCCCCCATTGCTTCTGCCGTAAGGCATCCTGTGGACTTCGGATTACGAAGCAAGATATGGGGGCGCGGTTGACCCCGTTAGATAACGTCGTATCTTTCATATCTAACGGGGTTGATATAGTAGATTCGCATCAATTCGGGGCCTATAGTGATTGATTCGCTATAGGCCACACGGATAGCAAAAAAACTGTAGTATCTGGGTCGCCCTTAAAAAATTTTGGAAATTTTCTCTTGACGGAAGGGTAGCTATTCTGGTATAAATATAATGGTTAAAGTCTGTGGGTTTTGGATTCTAAAGTGTAGTTTTTTTGTAGTTTTGCGATAGAGGAGGAGCTATTATGTGAAACAT
Source organism: Planctomycetota bacterium (assembly GCA_043824065.1). Classification (GTDB taxonomy): domain Bacteria; phylum Planctomycetota; class Phycisphaerae; order Sedimentisphaerales; family Anaerobacaceae; genus NIOZ-UU13. Next base: position 566 of record JBDRTM010000092.1, read on the forward strand.
ATAGTCTTAAATAAGAACTTTGTGCTTGGTGAGAGTAAACTTTTCCATTTCAATCAATAATTGATACTTGGGTTTTGAAGGAAGGAGGTAGTCGCAGCCCTAAGAAATTTCAGAATTTCGTTTTGCAATTCTCGAAGGTGCGTTTTCTTGTTGTTTATTGAAGAAAACGGATGTTTTGGTGTGTGGCCAAAGCATAATCCATAATTATTTTAACTCTTTTTGAAGGAGGACTATTATGTGCAGGAAATTAATTTATTTAACTTCTTTTATTTGTGTGTTGGGTCTGGTCGGAACAAGCGCAGCCCAAGATATCGACCCGAGTCTTGTTGGCTGGTGGACGTTCGATGAGGGCACGGGCGACATTGCCGCTGACTCATCCGGTAATGGTAACGACGGTACCCTTCATGGCCCTGTAGAGTGGACGACAGAAGGTAAACTCGGCGGAGCGATGAAATTCACAGGCCCATATAATTACGTGCTTGTTGAGAACAGCCCTGAATTGAACCCGACCGATGCTATTACCATCGCTGCCTGGATAAATCCGAGCTGGACAGGGAACAACAGGATACTGCAAAAAGGGACATCGGATAACCAGTATCGCCTTATCAAAGAGTGGGGTGACAACACCAAGTTCCACTTATCGGGGGTGGGTGCGTTGTTCCCCCAGGGCGTACTGCCGCCATTAGGTGAGTGGACTCACTTTGCAGCTACTTACGACGGCAGTGCAATGAAGATGTACTTCGATGGGCTGGTGGTCGCTGAGATGAGCGCCAGCGGAGACATAGCAACCTCTGATGAGCCTATTTTTATCGGGAACAAACATTCAACGGCACCGGCCGGCGACGAGTTCAATGGTATACTGGACGATGTTCGCATCTACAATCGAGCACTATCGCAAAGCGAGATAAAACGGCTTGGAGGCAATCCAAAAGCCTCCGGCACGGCTCCGGCTGATCGTGCCATACATGAGAATACCTGGGCCAACCTTGCCTGGACAGCGGGAGCTTTTGCAGTCTCGCACGATGTGTATTTCGGCGAGAATCCTGATGATGTGAAGAAAGGAGCCGACGACACCTTCCGGGGCAACCAGAGCGCAAACTTCCTTATTGTCGGCTTTCCCGGATTCCTTTATCCGGAGGGCCTTGTTACAGGCACGACTTATTACTGGAGAGTCGATGAGGTCAATGATGCCAATCCGGACAGTCCCTGGGTAGGCGATGTCTGGAGATTTACGGTTCCTCCACTGACTGCCTGGAAACCCACTCCGCCTGATAGAGCCAAACTTGTGGACCCGGAAACAGACCTTAAATGGAGCCCTGGTTGGGGTGCCAAAATGCATACTGTGTATTTCGGCGACAATTTCGACGATGTAAACAATGCCGCCGATGGTGTGCCCCAGATACCTGCAACCTATGCCCTTGACCCGCTTGAATTAGGCAAGACCTACTACTGGCGGGTCGATGAGTTTGATGCCAGAGCCACGTATAAAGGCGACGTCTGGAACTTTACTACCGGAGATGCCAGCATTGGAGGTATAAAAGGAGAATACTTCAATAACCTGACATTATCCGGTACGCCAATTCTTACTCGAATAGAACCTGGGATTGACTATAACTGGCTCGGCGAATCACCGGGGCCGGGCGTCAAGGCTCCTTTATTCTCGGTTAGATGGACCGGCGTGTTAAACGTGCCATACTCCGAGACCTATACATTCTACGCGAATGTCGAAGAAGCAGTACGCCTGTGGGTTAATGACCAGTTGCTCGTCGAAAACTGGATGGCGCATCACATGACTATCGAGTACCAGGGAAAGATTGACCTTGAGGTTGGAACTGTTCCGATAGTGATGGAAATATCTAATGTGCACAATGGATGGGGAGGCAACGTCATGTTGGCAAATCTATCCTGGTCCAATCCCTCCTTAGAGAAGGAAATCATTCCGCAGACCGTATTATTGCTGCCCGTATGGGCCGCCCGCTCGAATCCACCTAATGGTGCCGTGGATGTAAGCCAGACACCGATTCTTAGCTGGTCGCCAGGCGACCAAGCCGCTTCGCACCAGGTCTATTTCGGAACTGACGAAAATGCTGTACTCAATGCTGCTGCAGGCTCGCCTGAGGACAAAGGCACCAAAGACCTTGGTTCAGAGAGCTATGACCCCGGACAGCTTGACTGGGATACTACTTATTACTGGCGTGTTGATGAGGTCAATGACACCAATCCCGGCAGCCCGTGGACTGGTGACGTCTGGAACTTTAAGACCGCCAGCTTCCCTGTCATAGATGATTTTGAGTACTACAATGACCTTGAGCCCGAGAACCCAGAGAGCAACAACATTTTTTACACGTGGTTAGATGGTTTCGACAACCCGGCAAACGGAGCTCTCGTTGGTAATGAATTTCCTCCTTTTGCCGAGCGAATTATCGTTCACGGTGGTAAACAGTCGATGCCGTTATACTACGACAACAGTGTTACGCACTCTGAGGCGGCCATGACATTGGATTATCCGACTGACTGGACCGGGGGAGGTGTTACAACACTGACGATTTGGTTCTATGGCGACCCGGACAATGCTGCTGAGCAATTATATGTTGCTCTCAATGGCACCGCAGTGGTCACCCATGATAATCCTGATGCAGCCCAGATAGCCATGTGGACCGAATGGATTATCGACCTGCAGGCGTTTGCAGACCAGGGCGTTGACCTGACTAATGTCAATACGATTGCCCTCGGTTTAGGCGATAAGAACAACCCGCAGCCCGGTGGTACAGGTACGATGTTCTTTGATGATATTGCTCTACATTAACCACTATCAGCACCATAAGCCGAGATTTGGCTTATAATTATGTGCGTGGTTGATATAGCAGATTTGCATCAATTCGGGGCCTATAGTGATTAATTCACTATAGGCCCCTTTCAATTAATTATTGATTTGTATCTCTTTTTCTCGTGGATAGAAGTATCAAGTTCCTTAATCCCTGAGTGTCTCTGGCGGTGAGCCATCGCTGCTCGAAGTGCTTTTCCTGGGCAATCTGAGCTATGGCCATCAGGGCCCGCAGGTGGTAATTACGCTCGTCTTTGCTGCCGGCCAGAACGAACATTATCCTGACCGGGTCCGGAGCGTGCGGGAAGTTAATGCCGTCACGGGCACGGACAAGTAAAATATCGAATTTGTTTTCGCCTTCCACTACTATGTGCGGTATAGCAAAGCCCGGCTGGACCACCGTGCCGCCCTCAGCTTCACGATGGAGGAATTTCTCGAAAAGTACGAATTCGTTTGTCTCCAGCCTCTCGGCTAAAATGGCCGAGACCTGACGGAAGATTTTTTCAGCGTCTTCTTCGCCCTGAATATCCAGAATTTCACATTCTCTTATAAGCTCATCGAATCTGTCCTCGATTATATCATCCCGTTCGAGCAGAATATCACGAAGCTCATTCTCGAGGGTAACGGTTTTAAGCTCTCTGTCGGTAACTCGTTCTACGATGTGCATAACCGCCGAGGCCCTGCTGACCCGCCTGTAAACATAGAGCCAAAACCAGGCGGCGCTCAAACCGATAAAGCCGGCCGTAATCAGTAACGGCACCAATCCCATATCTATTATCAAAGCGCCATAAACGATGATGGCAAAGATATGAATATATGGATATAACGGCGATTTGAACTTCGGCCGATAGCTTTGTATTCTGCTCTCGCGCATTATAATCACGCTGGCGTTGTCAAAGATAAAAAGTATTAGCATTAAGGTCGAGGCGGTTTTTACCAGCACTTCAATATCAAGAAAGACAACTGCGGTAATCATAAATCCGCCGGTGAGCACTATGCTGATGTGGGGCGTCTTAAAGCGGCTGCTGACCCGCGCCAAAAGCGGCGGCAGCAATCGGTCCCTGCTCATAGCCATAGGCGACCGCGACGCAGCGAGTATGCCCCCATTTGCCGTGGTTACAAAAGCAGCTATGGCAGCGAAACCCAGGATTACAAAACCCGGCAGACCCATAAATTTACTCGCCGCCAGTGATATGGGGACATAGGTATTAGCTTGTTCGGCGCCATCCACAACTTTAACAAGCTCTTGTTTATCAAGGACACCTACTGTAATTACGATTACACCAATGTAAAACACCGTTACGACAAACCAGGCCAGTATCATCCCCAACGGCAGGTTTCTACTGGGGTGTTTTACTTCTTCTGCAATGCTGGCAACTTTGGTCAGGCCGCCGAAGCTTATGAAAACCAGGCCCGCCGTTGCAAACACCGCTGCCCAACCTTTGTCCAGAAACCCCTTGTATCGGACAGCTTCAACAGAACCGGCGCCGAAGAGCACAAATAAGGTCAGTATCGTCAGTAATATCCCCACAAGCAAAACCTGAAATCTGCTTGTTAGCTTGACGCTAAAGATATTAAGTGCCGTAAATCCGATGCAGCAAAGGGCTGCTATTGCTTTGAGATGCCACGGCTCAAGTTGTGTGGGAAAGACCATTTGCAGCACAACCTCCACGAGGACCGCTATTCCGACAACGGCAAAAGCGCTCTTCAGTGCCAATGAAAACCAGCCCGCCAATCCGCTGAACAACCCCCAAATCGGACCTAAACTCCGTTCGACGAAAAAATATGTTCCGCCCGCTCTCGGCATCGCCGTGGCCAGCTCGGCTTTGCTCAGAACGCTGGGAATTATCAAAATCGATGCGAAAAGATAGGATAAGATGACAGCGGGGCCGGCCTTTGTAAAAGCTATGGCGGGCAAAACAAACAAGCCTGAGCTTATCATTGCCCCTGCCGCCACGGCAAATACGTCAAGGGAACCAAGCTGTTTCCTGAGCTGAGCCATCTTAAAACATCCCTGTTATTGCTCTTATCTCGCATTATACCAGCAAGGCGCAGTTTTCAACAGAAATACTAATTCATTGGACAAAACCTTTCACATTTTTTATTATAACTCATAAATCCGACTTATAGTATAGTTACAAAGCATTGAGATTAAACTGCATTTAGGATTAAGAGGGTAAGTAGATGCTTAGTAGAAGGAATTTCCTGCGTTCGGTTGCAACCGGCGCTATAGCTATGGCTCTGCCCCAGGCCCTCTTTTCAAAAAACAAAGCGATAGATAAGCCGAACATTATCCTTTGCATGGCGGATGATATGGGCTGGGGTGACCCAGGATTCAACGGTAATAAGATTATCAAAACCCGCAATCTGGATGTGATGGCAAAAGCTGGATTGCGATTCAGCCGTTTCTATTCCGCCGTCCCGGGGGATGTGGAATGAAAAGGTATGGAATATTTTTATGCCTCTGTTCTGATAGAAATTTCATTGACCCAGAGGACATACTAAAGATCCAAAAAAGGACAATACGATATAATGTAAAACTCGTTATGAGTCATCCTTGTCTTTGCTCTAAAGACACTGGTCTTCCTGTTCTGTCGAACCTTGCAAAAAATGTCGATAAGGTAGTTATTGTTGCATGCCATAAAAGGGCCCAGCGTTGGCTTTTCGACAGTGCAATAGAAAAGGATAAGCTCATACCGATAAATCTTCGGGACTCTTCATCAGAAGACGTTATGGACGAACTTGACAATTTACTCCCAATGAAGAGCGAGGTAAAGACCGAATGGTTTCCAGTGATCGACAAAGACAGGTGCATCGAATGTGGTCAGTGCATGGACTTCTGTCTTTTCGGAGCATTCGACAAAGACGAAGAGGGAAAAGTTTATGTCAAAAACCCTTACAATTGCAAAGATAATTGCCCTGCTTGTGCTCGCGTCTGCCCAAAGGGTGCAATAATCTTTCCAAAGTGTCCTGAAGATTGGGTATCAGGCGCAGATGTCCCTATGCCGGAATACAAGAAGTTATCAAGGTATGAAATCATAGAAGAACTAAAGAAAAAGCGAGGAATATATCTTACTGGTGCGAAGACTGTCAACAAAAGAACAAAGAAATCTATTAAAAACGTGATAGATGAACTGGGAGGTGAGGATTAATGGCTAGGATAGTTCTCACCGCAGATACAACTCTTATTGCAAATTATGAGCTGTTACTTGAAGGCATCCTGGGAACCGTAAGTACTACCTATGTCCCCAAGTGTATCTACAATACATTCGTATCTCCGAAAGCGAAACTTAGTAGAGATGGACAAGTCAAAAAACCACCTTATGGGCTTCGAAAACTGGAGGCTGCATTAGTTTCATACGGATTTAGTCAGTCGGATATTGCATTCGCTCATCCTGATAATCTCTCTCGTTTTGAGAATGATTGCAGAATAATTGCTATTTCATCAGGTGACCCTTTGGGTCTAGGAATGACTTCCACAGTAATGGAGGGAGTCATGGAGGGAGATTTATATACAAAACTTTCTTTTCAAAAGGTGGTATCACAGGCAAATTACATAAAGAAAAATAATCCTAAAATAAGGATATGCTGTGGCGGTCCGGGAATGTGGCAATTTATTAAAAAGAAGGACGTGATATCAAAGCTGGGTATCGACCATATTTTTATCGGTTATGGAGACACGACTGTACCAGAAGCATTTAAAGATATTATCGCGGAAAAGACACTTCCTCAAATAATCGTTTGTAAAGACCCTGATATTTCTGATATCAAAGAAATACTAGGTACATCTTCTATGGGCATCGTCGAGATTGGTCGCTGGTGCGGACGGGGGTGTAAGTTTTGTACAATGCGAGGCAAACGCATGATTCATATACCCAAAAAGACCATTCTTTCCGATATCCGGATGAACCTTAAACATGGCGTACAAAATATAGCTACTTTATCAGAGGACTTTTTGCGATATGGCTCGAGTGGTATCAAGCCCGAGGGTAAAAAAGTCTTGGCTCTTTACGAATCGATAGCCAAGCTACCAAATCTCAGGTTGGTTCAGTTAGATCATGTCAATATTGCCTCCGTAGCATGTGTAAGTGATACTATGCTAAAACAGATACATGACGCTGTTGCACTTCACAAACCTAACAATTGGGTATGGGTAAACGCAGGTATGGAGACTGCTTCTATAAAATTACTCAGGCAAATTGCTCCTGCGAAAACCAAACCTTTCGATATCAATGAATGGCCAAATCTTATAAGACGGACCGTCGGGAGGCTTAATGACGCGGGTTTTTTCCCGTTCTTGAGCATCGTTTTAGGTGCGCCTGAAGAGACAGAGGAGGACATCCGAAAAACACAAGAGTTTTTAGATGATATAAAAACAATGCGAGCGGCGGTATTCCCGGTGTTCTATGTGGGTGTTGCAGAAGCCGATTCCTCATTTTATATAGATGATATGAAACCTTATCATTGGGAATTGTTCATTGATGCCTACGAAATGAATTTCAAATGGGTCCCTAAACTCTTCTCAAGGAATCAAAAGGATGGTGATGTTGGGTTCAAGAAGCGATTGATGACTCAGATGATTGGGCGCTTAGGGATAT
>JBDRTM010000093.1:0-2395 GCA_043824065.1 Planctomycetota bacterium
CCGGAACAGCCGGGCAATGCCGACAGCGCTTCGACTGAGACTGCTAAAGAACCGGCTGTTCTCAAAAATTCTCTTCTTGTCTGCCTGCTCATAATTCTTTACTCAACTTTCTACGAGACTTTTGCACAACTTCAGTTTCTATTATACTCAAACTGACCGATTCGTATTGTCATGCTGAGCGAAGCGAAGCATCTGGCCTATGAATGAGAATAAGGTACACCTATGCAGAAAGAGATTCTTCACCCTTCGGCTACGCTCAGGGCAAGCTTCTTTCGTTCAGAATGACAAATTGTTTTATGTTATTGCCAATAAACCTGTCCTTGAGCAACGCGAAGGAACAATTATAGTTAGTATTCAATCCAAAATGGTCACTTTTAGTATTATAAACGTTTCACATAGACGTAATAAGCACCGCGAGAATTGCCCGGGTTATCCGTAAACCACGTTTGCAGGCGTGTCTTGCCGGCTTTGAGCCGTACCTCGAACGTTACAGCGTGCGCATCTCTGGGAACGGGCATAGTCATATCCGCATCTGCAATTTTGAGTCGGGCCTCGGTGGCGGTAATGGCCTTGCCGCCGGGAATGGCTTCGTTGATGGGCGCATCCAATTCCTTCGGCCAGCGCCGCAGCTCAAACTGATACCTGCCATCGCGGGCAACCTCCACCGCCCAGAAGCCGTTGGCCTGCATCCCGCTGCGGACGGCACCCTGGTTCCACGGTACTTTCGGAGTATGCCAATCGTGCGACATCAACCACGTGGGATTCTGTTTGTCCGAGCCGAGGATAGTCTCGCAATACTCATCGAAACGCTGAGAAACATCTACCCACCAGTCTTCATAAGCCTTGCGCAGTTTCTCGACAACCTGCGGCTGCCCGTCGGCGATGTCATTCTTTTGGCCCGGGTCGGCCTTTATATCATAAAGCTCCTTGCCGTTTATCAGCCGCCAGCGGTCGGTCATAACCGCGCTTTTACGCCACTTTTCCGGATGTTCAATTCGTTGAGAGTCGGTAATAAGCGTACGGTCAGGCCAGCTCATCTCCTGACCCTTCAAAAGCTGAACAAGACTGTCACCATCGAACTTCACTCCGCGGGGTCTCTTTAGCCCGCACAGCTCGATAAGTGTCGGCAACAGGTCAATGTGGGCGGTGAGCCGGTCGATGTCACTACCGCCCGTCAGACCGCCGCTCGGCCAGCGGATAAAACACGGTACGCGATGACCACCCTCGTACTCTGAGCCTTTCTTGCCCCGCATCCCCCCACTATAGCCGCCCGAGGTTCCGTTGTCGGTCATAAAAATCAAAATGGTGTTTTCTTCCAGACCCAGTTGCCGAAGGCGGTGCATAAGCCGGCCCATATTCTCGTCGATGTTCGTAACCATACCATAAAAATTGGCCTGCCTGCTCTCCAGGCCTTTATCCCTGTATGGCTTGCTGTATTTGTCAGCGACATTGTAAGGCCCGTGCGGCGCATTGGTTGGTATGTAACAGAAGAAAGGCCGCTCTTTATTAGCTTCAATAAATTTCATCGCCCCATCAAACCATATATCGGTACAGTAGCCCTCAAATTTTTTCAGCCTGCCGTTGTGGAAGTACGTGTCATCAAAGTAATCATTGCCCCAGTAGTCGGGTCCTTGACCGACTCCACCTCCGCCATGGATCAACACTTCGCCGAATCCACTGTCCTGCGGCCGGAAGGGGTAGTTGTCGCCTAAATGCCACTTGCCGAAGATAGCCGTGCGATATCCGCCCGCCGAGAAGACATCGGCTGCCGTTACTTCGTCTTTGCGCAAAAGTGACCGGCCCATAATCGTATGCCATACCCCTGTCCGGTTGCAGTAGTGTCCGGTCATCAGCGCCGCACGAGTGGGCGAACAGGTAGGACCAACGTGAAAGCTCGTCAGCCGGATGCTTTGCGTATATAGCCTGTCCAGATTGGGCGTTTGAATAACCGGGTTGCCGTGACAGCCCAAGTCGCCGTAACCCTGGTCGTCGGTCATTACTAAAACCACGTTCGGGCGTTTTCTTTGGGCTGCTGTTGTCTGATTTATACCATCACAGCCCGGCAATATCGACAGCGTTCCGGTTGAAGCTGCTGTGAGACCAATTGTCCTGAGAAAACTCCGGCGATTTAGCCGGACCTCTGTTGCCCGGTGTCGCTCCGGAAACCGTCTTTTTGTTTGCCTACCCATATCTTTATATCCTTGATTGTCTGATAACTGCTGATTGGTTAAATGGTTAACTGGTTAATTAGTTACTCAAACTGACCGGTTTTTTATTGTCATGCTGAGCAAAGCGAAGCATCTGGCCTATGAATGAGGTTAATCCCGATAAATCGGGACTTGTGCAGGAAGAGATTCTTCACCCTTCGGCTACCCCTTCGACTGCGCTCAGGGCT
>JBDRTM010000094.1:0-6661 GCA_043824065.1 Planctomycetota bacterium
ATGTGGAATCGAAATTGTTCAATCTGTCCCGAAAAATACGATGGCGAAATGGAGACTTCTGGCTGAAAAAAGGAAGTACCCATGTGCACTATGACCTTGGCCCGGCCCGCCCCTTCTCGCAAGAGCATTGTTCTCTTGATAGTTTCTCCAATCTTGTCTAAGTCGTTAGGTTTTATCTTGGCCATATTCATTCTCCTGACCGGTTGTATTTCCCGAGGAGCTCCGCAGCTCTACTTTGCCTCATATATCCATATATATCTTCATCGACCGTTACTACAGGCGATTGACCACAACAGCCAACGCAATTGACCATCTCCAAGCTAAACTGCTTGTCCTCCGTTACACCTCCCACACTGATATTCAAAGACTTTTCAAGTGCCCTCAGAATCCTCTTTCCTCCCTTGACATAGCAAGATGTACCCATACAAACGCGAATAATATGTTTGCCTTTCGGAGTAAGGCTGAAGGCGTTGTAGAAGGTGGTGAGTCTGTACATCAAGCCAAGGGGAATGTCCAGTTTTTCAGAGAGGTATCTAACTGCACTTTCGGGCAAATAGTTGTAGATATCCTGTGCTTCCTGTAAAACCGGTACTATTATGCCTCTGCCTCCTTTGTATTTTTCCAGAATGCTTGCTAACTTGTCTAACTCTTCTGGTGGAAGCGAAACCTCGGGTTTCTCGGCTGGTTCCAAATAAGCCCTGTTCCTGACCAGGCAGTTTTCAGTACACTCACCGCAGCCGGTGCACTTGTCAGCGTCCACATAGCGTGCCTTTCTCTTAACGCGGACCTTGAAGTTGCCCGCTGCCCCTTCGATAGATTCTATTTCAGAGTAGGTCAGCTTCTCGATGTTCAGGTGCCCGCCGCAATCGACCATACGTGGTGCAAGAGTGCACATCGCGCAGTCATTCGTAGGGAATGTCTTGTCAAGTTGTGCCATCACCCCGCCGATAGACGGACCCTTTTCGACAAGATAAACCTTATACCCTCCTTCAGCCAGATCGAGCGAGGCTTGCATACCTCCCACACCGCCTCCAACTACTAAAACTGCACCAACCTTATTTCCTGTTTCCTGGGCCACTTATTTGTCCTCCCGTCTCTATTTCAAGAAGAACTATCCTTTGCAAACGCCGGACAATAACTCGTCCGCGCTGACAAAATGTTTCTGCAATCCCAATTTGTCCTGGGGTGTTCCGAATGCCAAGGCCATGAGCTGTGTAAAGTAGAATATTGGCAGGCCGTACTGAGCTCCGTATTCCTTCTCGACCTCCACCTGTCGTGTGTCCAGATTGACATGACACAAAGGACACCCAACGGCAATAGCGTTTGCCCCCACTGCCTTGGCTTCCTCAAGTATATCATGCGTCAGCTTGAGAACTACGTCTGTGCGAGTCATCGCAAGGGCCCCGCCACAACAGTCCGTCTTATACGACCAGTCGAGTGTTGCAATTCCCAATGAGCGAAGCAGCTCGTCCATGGCCATCGGATACTCGCACTCGTCGAACTGCATCACCTTAGAAGGCCTGGTAAGAAGACAGCCGTAATAGCACACAACCTTTAGTTCGGGCAACTGCCTTGTGACCGCTTTGGCCATACCTTCACGGTCGCAGAATATCTCGAGGGGACTTAATACATTCACCGATTTGGGCAGCGGCTTTTCAAGGGCCTCACTGATCTGACCGGCTATCTCAGCATCCTCGTTTGCTTCGTATATCGCGGTCCGCAATCGGGCAAAACAGGCGGCACACGGAGCGACAACGTCGGTCATCCCCATCTTCTCCACCAGACAGAGATTCTCAAAAGGAAGCGCGAGTGACAAAAGCCTGGAGGTACAATGCGCTGGAGAAGTGCCGCAGCAAATCCACCCCTTGATCTCCTCAATATCTATAGCAAGCTTTTCACAAACGGCCCGAAATGATACGTCGTACTCGGCGCCGGTCGAGTGAAGTGAGCAACCCGGATAGTAAGCATACTTCATCGTCATTGATTATTGTTTATTGTTTATTGTTTTTCTAACTTTAGCTCACTTTAGCTCACTTTAGGCACTTTAGCTCACTTTAGGCATTCCTATTCTCGATGCTTTTTACACGATTAAAGATCTTCCGCGTCCTCAACGCGCCGGTAAGACTGGGGACCATCTTGAGTTTACCTTTTCTGAACATTTTCATACCCAGTCCTGCGTCTTTGAAGAGCTCGAAAGTCCTCATTTTAAGACCCATGATCATTCCCATTTCGTACATTCGCCCGCACTTTTTGATATTGGAAAGCGCAGCCCTGTAAAAAGAGGCTATTTGTGGTATAGTTGGCTTTATTCCTTGTCTGAAAGCTATGATTTTCACGGCATCCATCACCTTCGCGACATCAACCTCTTGCGGACACCTTGTTGTGCACGTCTCACATGATGCGCATAACCACATCGTCTTGCTCTTGAACACGAGATCGTCCATGCCGAGCCGAATGGCATGTATTAGTTGAGCAGGCTTATAGTCCATCGCATACGCTATTGGACAGCCTGCGGCACACTTTCTACATTGATAACAAAGGTTTACATTCTGGCCACTCTCGCTGAAAACAGCTTCGGCTAATTGCGACCGCGATGTAATAGTTAGCTCAGGTTCCGTCATCTCTTAGCTTCCACCTGTTAGAAGGGGTTTTCGACTTTATTCTATAACATCGACCTAAACTACGGTTAATACATAGCTTTTTATCATTTTCTTGTTATTGAGAAAAAAAGCAAGAGAAAATTTTATCATTATTGAAAAAAAACGATGTCAGTTAGCCGTAATTTTCTAAGTCATTATTCACAGAGAGCTTATATGTCTGTGCTGAAATGATACATCGTCGGAGGAATAAGATTTATAGTTTCAATGGCGCTAAGCTCACTTCTCAACGACAATCCGCACTCGCTGGATGGCATTATGGCCTGACTTGAGGAACGGACGTGGCATAGGCTGGGCAATATCTTTGGCATCGATTGTGCGGCAGCGAAGATCATATTGTCCCGGGCGTTCAACCGCAATCAGTGTTACCCAATGGACAACCGTATTGCGGAGCGGCCAACGGTATGGCTTACCGGTTGCGGAATCGATCTGACGCGAAATCGGCGGCAGCTTGCCATCGGGAAGTCCTCCTCCCCAATCATCCGGAGGCGGCAGGACATCTGCCTCTTTCCATTCAGCTTTGGTGAAGTAAGGGTCATCTTTTGGAAGAGACTCATCGTGCGGATGTAGCCGGTACTGGACCTTACTGAGACCGGACATACCCACTTGAGCAAGTCCTGTTATCGGCACCGGCTGTCCCGCTTTGATTTTCTTTGGCGTGTGGATAAACCTTGCACAGGTCTTTATATGACTAACGGTGTCATTATTCCAAAGGGCGTATGTATCGTTTGCTTGATGTTTGTTGGTCAGCATGATGTGCTGGAGCCACTTTACCGACTTGTTGCCGTAAGCGTCAGGAACCAGCATACGAACCGGCCCGCCCCGCTTACTTGTGAGCCATTGATTGTTGAGCTTGTAGCATAGGATTACCGGCTGTTCTCCAGGGGGGTCTTCCAGCACCCGGCCAATCGGCAGGGAACTCTGGAATCTCTGTGTTGGGTCGTCGTTGTGGTAGCCATAATAAAACAAACGACGCACGTTCTCGCTTGGGCGAGCCAGCCACACCACTTCCCTCAGAGGTACACCCTCCCACAATCCCATGCCGAATGGGGCCTTGCCGTTCGTGCAGGACATCACGCTCATGAAACGCACGGCATGTGTCTCGGCAAGTTCCATCAGCCCATTGAAGTTCAGGGCCGTGCCCAAAGCCTTGGAAAACGGTCGTTCCACCTTAGCGTTGCTGTCTGGTTCCGGCAGGACCTCCAGCTGCCAGGTCTCACGTACCAGCCCCACTTCCCGCAGTTTTTCCAGTGGTAACTTATGCGGCGGAGGCTTACCTCGGCCGGCATTAACGAAATTCTCTTCTCGAGTGAGATACTCCAGTTTTGAAATCGCTTCACTTAGCAGCCGAGAGGTTTCACCTTCATTCTCCTTGGCCCACAGTTGCGGAATACTCAGAGCGGTAGCCCCTATCGCACCCAGCTGCAAGAAGTAACGGCGTGTAATGTCAGTATGTTCTTTTGCTAATCGTTCTATTTCGCTCATAATCAAAGGTCCCTGTCCATGTTCTTAGTGCTCTGTCAAGCATGATTTGAGTTGTTGTCATTCCGCACTTGATGCGGAATCCATTTCTAACAATCTGGATTCCTGCTGGAGTTTATCCCGTACACTGATGCGGGGCAGGAATGACAGCACATCAATCGACATTTGACAGAGCATTAGTCGGCAAGCTCGCGAATCCAGATATTGCGGAATCTTAAAGGATTGCCATGGTCTTGCAGCGTGATGGGTAATTTGTCCTCATGCGGTTCATAATCAGATATCGCATGTTGGCCCCGCCAGCCGGTACCTCCCTGTAGTTCGACATGGTCATGGACGAGCACGCCATTTTGAAAAACGGTGAACGTAGCCTTCTTGACGACCTTATCGCCTTTGAAAATCGGACGGTGAAAAATGATATCGTACGATTGCCACTCGCCCGGTTTTCGGCAGACATTAACCAGAGGAACCGCCCTGCCGTAGAGCGCAGCGCATTGGCCATCGGGATAGGTCTTGTTGTCGTAGGAATCAAGAACCTGGACCTCATAGTTTGCCATTAGAAACACTCCGCTGTTGCCTCGTCCCTGGCTGCTTCCCGTGACCCTTGAAGGAGTAGCAAACTCAACGTGCAGTTGACACGAGCCGAACTTGCGCTTGCTTTGGATGTAGCCAGAGCCTTTGACAGCCTCCATGTAGCCGTCCCCCATAATCCATTTCGACGGTTCGCCCTTGGTGTCAGTCCATTCCGACAAATCTGTCCCATTGAATAAAACAATAGCATCAGAAGGGGCTTGCCCTGGTTTACTTGGTGTGCTCCCGGTGCCGGGCGATATCACCGCCGGCGCAGGCCGATTCATATCATGAATAAGCCACAGACCAGTGTCAGTCAACACGTACTGGCGCTTCTCACCCTCTACAGCCGTTTGCTCAGTTGTGGCACATCCAGCCAAAATCGCGAGCCCGCAAACAGCAACAGTTAGCAGAATTGTCCTCATAATAGTTACTCCTTTCATAATTAATACCCTACTTAGACTTCTGTTTTCATCAGATTACAAAATCCATCACGCAGTTTCAAGTGATTTCATCTTCTCCGGCAGAAATTATTGTCATTAAACCAGCAAAAACATAGCAATTTCCGTTCGAAAACTGCTTCAAGAGAGCCTCTTTTCAATCGCTCATAAATAGAATAGCCCCTGCGGTGCGGAGGGAGAGGAAAAAGCGAGATATCCCGCAGGGGCTTGAGGGCTAATACGATATTTTATAGCGTTCTGTGTGATTCTGGCTTTTCGTAAAAACGATGTTAAGGTTTTGGCAATTTACTCTGCTCAGCCTGTGTTGGCGGGTAATCCTTGAAGACCGACCACATCCCTGGCGTACCCGCGTCCCATGCATCTATATTGAAAACCTTTTCTTTTTTCATATACGCAGTATGACCATCGTAAAAGGCTAAGTTGACCCCCTCGCTGTGACGATACAATGTTGGGCCGTCAGTGCCGACCTGTTTATAAGGTGTAATTGTATCCTGGCCGAGAACGTCCCATCCATCTTTGTAATTGGCCCCCCACCACCAAAGCCACCAGTCATTGCTCTCGGTGAATATGAGCTCTCCGGAAGGACCGGGAACGGTAGTGTTCCTGTGTCCGGCATAGCCGATGCCAAACCAGTCTGAAAAATACCAGTCCGTCAGGTTGTAGCCGTAACTGAGCCAGGAGTCCCACTGTGAATCGGGTCTTTCCTTGACCGAAACCACGTCGCTTGGACAAAGAAACTCCCTGGGTGCGTGCCAGCCGGGGGCGGCATCGCCCTTCATGCCCTTATAACCCACCAGGTCTCTATAAAGCTGGTTGCCGGGCCAATAGCGATTGTCTCCAAGTGTTCTGTCCATGACTGGAACATACCAGCCGTCTGCTTCATCAGCATACATGGTGTTGGCCAGGCCCATTGTCCTGATGTTGTTGCTGCAGACGATACGTTTGCCGTGGTCCTTTGCTCTCATCAGGGCCGGCATCAGGATCGCCATTAATAACGCGACGATGGAAATCACTACCAAAAGCTCAATGAGTGTAAATCCCGTTAGTCCTAAGGACTCCGCCGCAAGGCGTCCCTGCCGAAAGGCATCCTGCCGAAAGGCATCCCTTACGGGACTGACGGGATTACGGGACTTTCGGAGAAAACTCCGGTGTTTTTTCCGGACGTCTGTTTGGCTTCCCGCGAAGCGGGGTCCCTCCCCGTGTCTTTCGGGAAATCTTCCGCTTTGGCGATTGGGAATTCCTATTTCTAACGGAGTAAATGCTCTTTTGCCTGGCATATACTAATTTCCTTAATTCAAAGTGCCTAAAGTGAGCTAAAGTGAGCTAAAGTGACACGTAAGTGTCATCCTGAGGCGCAGCCGAAGGATCTGGCCAACGAAAAAGAGATTCTTCGCTTCGCTCAGAATGACAGCTTCGCTGTCACTTTAGGCACTTTACACTTTAGGCACTTTAGGCACTCTAAACTGGAGTGATAGATATGCGTAAAGGCTTTAC
>JBDRTM010000095.1:0-3954 GCA_043824065.1 Planctomycetota bacterium
TTGGTGTTATTGACCTCATCAATCCTCCAGTAGTAAGCAGTATCCCACTCAAGCATTCCGGGGTCATAGCTCTCAGAGCCAAGGTCCCTGGTGCCTTTATACTCCGGCGAGCCGGTATCGGCATTTTTCACGGCATCTTTATCAGTGCCAAAGTATAACTGATGCGAAGCAGCAAAGACACCCGGCGACCAGGTAATAATCTGTGTCTGCTTTACATCCACAGCGCCATTAGATGGGTCCGGGCTGCCGACGGCCCCCTGAGTAGTAAAGCTCCAGACGTGGCCTGTATAGGTGGCGATGGCATCAAACTCATCGACCCGCCAGTAGTAAGTCTTAGCCAATTTAAGTGTGCCGGGGTCATAGGTTGCAGATCCCTGAGGAAGACCTCCGGCGGCACTGTTGACATCGTCAAAATTGTCGCCAAAGTACACGGTGTGCAATTTTGCCCCGAAACCTGGCGTCCAGCTAAGGTCTGCATCCGGGTCTACCTGCTCGGCAGCATCAGCCGGGTCGGGAAAGTATGCAGTCTTGGGAGGAATACTAAAGCTCCAGATGTCGCCCTTCCACGGACTGTTCGGCTCGGTGTCATTGACTTCGTCGATGCGCCAGTAATAAGTTGTTCCAGGCACGAGACCATCCGGATAAGCAAATCCGGGAAAGCCAGCGACAAGAAACGTCGCGGCTTGATTGCCGATAAACGTGCCTTCGGCACCGGCATTCACATCGTCGAAATTGTCGCCAAGGTACACATCGTGCGAAACCGCAAAATCCCCGGGAAACCACGACATGGTGACCCATGTATTCTCGTGTAGAGCGCCATCTTTCGGAATCGGGCGCCGGGCGAGCGGTTGGTCGCCTAATCCTATCACACTGTTTACCCAGTTGCCGATGAACTCAGCAGAGGTTAAACCTCTGTCGTCTATCCAGGGACCAGAGTCTTGGTTGATAATGGCGAGGTAGCCGCCGGTCTCCGTGTTGTGAATCACACCAGGATCAGCCTGTGCTTCTGCGCCTGCATCATCTGTGCCGCCCGGAGATGCGAATATGGCAACCACTTCCCAGGGGGCTACAACCTCAGCGAGAACAATGGGTCTATCCGTCCCGACAGTGTCACCGAGACTGGGTAGATATTCCTTACCTGTCGGTGTCACCGTCAACGAAGTACCATCACCGAATGCGATAATACCAGAAGCAAGGTCAAGGATGTTCGCGGCACCATCTGGGCCGTTATCAGCTTCTCGAGTTCCACCTTCATACGAGACGTATGCGAACCAGTCGCCGACATTTATAATCATGTTTCCGCCGTCGAGCCACTCTTCAGCACGCGAGCCATCCGGTTCAAGGTTTGGGAATGGATAGAGGACACTCGGCAAGCATCCGTTAAGCCAGATAATGTCCATTTCACCATCATCCGTATTCTTATCTACCCATGCACCAAATTCATCAAACTGGGCGTCATCGAACTGCTGGATATCCTTGAACAGACCTCCAGTTTCGGCAATTATCGTCTCAACGTCTGCGAACTGCGATTCATCATACCAGCCATCGGTGTTCCATTGCCCGACGTAGAACGCTATGTCAGAAGCCATAGCCGTCGTGCTAAATGCAAATGCGACTACTAATACCAACACTAGATTTTTCATTTTTTTTCCTCCTAATTTTAACTGAAAACTTATAGGAAATTTCGCTCCGGCCACACACCGAAGCATCAACAAAAAGCATCTTCGAGAATTGCGAATCGAAATTCGGAAATTTCTTAGGGTTGCCATTACCTCCTTCCTTCAAAAGCCCTGTATAAATTATTAATTGAAATAGAAAAGTTACCTCTCACCAAGCACAAAGTTCTTATTTAAGAATATATGTTTCATATAATAGCTCCTCCTCTATCGAAAAACTACAAGAATTGCGCCCGCTGGATAACCTTAAAGCCACAGATGTCCGACTGAGCAGGAACAAACTTTACTAACCTTATCTATACCAAATTATCCACCTTCCCGTCAAGGAAAATCTTTTGATTTTTATCTCGATGCAAAAAAGCCCCGCTTAGGGCGGGGCTAAAGTGTTAATACGAAAGAGCTTGTGTGTTTTTCTATTTTTCGGACAGTTTTAGAGGGACAAAAATTGTGTAGCGCCCCCGCTTAACCAACAGCAGAGCGCCACCTTCTTTCCTGGCCTCTTTTATTGCTTCGTTAAATTCTCTTGTATTCCTGACTTTCTGCTGATTGACTTCTTTAATCAGCGCCCCTGGTGCTATGCCCTTCTCTTCAGCCTGTGAGCCGCCCTCAACCTCTTTGACGACGACTCCGCTCTGGCCTTCATAGCTATACCGCTCTGCCAGCTCATCAGTTAGTTCTTCTACGGTAAAACCTAATTCATTGATGGTCTCCGGCGATAAATTACCAGTAATTTCTTCCGTCGATGGACGCTTGCCAAGTTTAACGGTAAGAGCTTTTCTTTTTCTATCCCGCCAGACAACCAAGTTAATCCGACTACCGGGTTTGAGCATTGCTACTTGGTTGCGAAAGGTGTCTCTTGATTCTACGGGCTCGCCGTTAAGCTCAAGAACAACGTCATTGTGTTTTAGCCCGGCCTTGTCGGCAGCGGAATCTTCAATGACCTCAGAAATAAGAGCTCCTTTGGCATTTTTCTTTAAGCCAAAAAACGGGGCCGTTTCATCAGTCAGATCCATGATACCGACACCGAGATAACCCCTCTCCACGGTTCCGCCTTTAACGAGTTGTTCATAGGCGTGTTTGGCCATATTTATGGGTATTGCAAAGCCGATTCCAATATTGCCGGTAGAGCCGGCAATGGCGGTGTTAATACCTACTACTTTTCCGTCAAGATTTATCAGAGGTCCGCCTGAATTGCCAAAATTTATCGCGGCATCGGTCTGAATGAAGTTTTCTAATTCAGCCAGACCGAAACCACTTCTACCTTTTGCGCTTACGATGCCGGCAGTAACGGTGTGGCTCAGGCCGAGCGGGTTGCCGATAGCAAGGACCCATTCGCCCACTTCGAGGGCATCAGAGTCGGCCAATTCGAGATAAGGCAGGTCATTGGCATCTATTTTTACGACGGCGACATCGGAATCCGAGTCTGCTCCGATAATTTTGGCAGTAAACTTTCGGCCGTCTGTGAGTTCGATCTCAACTTTTTCAGCTTTCTCTACCATGTGATTGTTTGTGAGGATATAGCCGTCGGGTGAGATGATAAAGCCGGAGCCCTGGGCCGTTCGCGGCTCGCGGTATCTTCTCGGCTGTTGGCGCTGTGGTGAGCGCTGGCGCTGAGGGCGGCGGAAGAAAAACTCGAATGGGTCAGAAAACGGCTCGCCGAAAGGCCAATCCCGCATTGATGGGTATTCCCGGGTGATGGTTATTTCAGATTTGAGGCTGACGACGGCTGGTGAGGTCTTTTCGGCAATAGAAGCAAAGGCTTTACCCATCCGGCGCAGAGTGGCAATGCTGTCCGAATCCTGGGCAAAGACCGATAAAGGGCCGATAAACAACAGTAGAAAGACTGTTGAAATCACAATATAACGTGAGCGAGTTTTGTTCTGTTTTAAGCTGCTAATCTGCATTTTAACCTCCAATTCATAAGTTATACAAAACGGCACCAAACACTAATAATTCGACAACAATAGTAAATAATTTAAGTAAAATTTATACGATTTTATCACCAATAAGTTCATAGTGTCAACGTTTTTCTCAGGCTGGCAGCCACTTGCAGGAAAGCTCCCAAAAATGTCATTGCGAGGCCCCCTTCGGCTGCGCTCAGGGTAAACTCCGCGACGTGGCAATCTCTTGTGTAATAAGCAGTCCTAGCCCGAGTTTCCTACTTATAAAAAGCAATAGCTCTATCTCTTTTTATGGCAAGAGGTTACACGATTGCATTCCTTACCCTAAAACAGCATATTCTCCTTCTTCAGACCTAAAATTGACAGCAACTGTTGCT
>JBDRTM010000096.1:0-3717 GCA_043824065.1 Planctomycetota bacterium
TGGGGGCTATCCTGGCTCGCATCCATAAAGCCTTCCCCGACCTTACCAGGCTCTATTCTATCGGCAAGTCAACCCAGGGACGGGATATTTGGTGCCTGGAAGTGACGGCACTTAACGTCGGCGACCCCGACCGCAAGCCGGGAATGTATATCGACGGCAATATTCACGGCAACGAGGTCCAAACCGCTGAGACAGTTGCTTATACAGCTTGGTACCTTTGCCATCAATACGGCCGGCTCGAAAAAGTGACGGCTTTACTTGATGACCGTATCTTTTATCTCTTGCCAAGCATCAATCCCGATGGACGTGATTCCTGGCTTCAACGGGGTGGTTACGCAAGGTCCGGCCTTGAGCCGACGGACAACGACCGCGATGGCCTCGTTGATGAAGATGATTGCGAGGACCTCAACGGAGACGGACTAATCACTTCGATGCGCAAGAAAGACCCCCAAGGCCGGTACAAGCTGCACCCCGATTACCCTGAATACTTAATGGTCAGAACCAGGCCGGGAGAGGTCGGAGAATATGAATATCTTGGCTGGGAAGGAATTGACAATGATGGCGACGGCCGCATCAATGAAGATTCCCGCGGCGGTTATGATATGAATCGCAACTGGGCATACGATTGGCAGCCGGATTATATTCAATACGGAGCCAAGGATTATCCCTTCTCGCAGCCGGAAACACGTGCGGTGTCCGAGTTCGTTCTGGCCCATCCCAATATCGCAGCGGCCCAGTCATATCACAACTCCGGCGGTATGATTCTGCGAACTCCGGGCCGCGAAGGCGGCGCGATGAGAAGCCAGGACGATAGAGTACTGAGACTTATCGCCGAGCGAGGAGAAAAAATCATTCCCTTTTACCGCTCGATGATTATCTGGAAGGACCTCTATACAACTTGGGGAAGCGAGCTGGATTGGCTTTATGGAGGACGGGGAATTCTTTCGTTCTCAAACGAATTATGGACCTCCAAAAATCTATACAAAACCCAGGATTCGCCTTCGGATGAGCAGCAGGCCGAATTTATCGAATATGTGCTGATGGGCGATGCTGTTGTCCCCTGGCGGGAATTTGAGCACCCGACCTATGGGAAAATCGAAATTGGGGGAGAGAAAAAAGAGTGGGGGCGTTTACCGCCTTCCTTCTTGCTTGAGGAGGAGCTTCACCGCAATATGGCTTTTACGCTCTATCAGGCGGATATGATGCCGCTGCTCAGAATCAGCGAGATGAAGATAGAGAAGCTTGACGAAAACTTATTCAAGATTTGGATAACCATCGAGAATCAGCGTCTGATCCCAACCAGAACAGCTCAGGATGTGGCGCACCATATCAGTTCACCGGATATTGTCTCTATTCAGGGCGATGACATTCGTGCCCTCTCAGGCGGGCAGGTTACGGACCAGTACTTCAAGCGCGTCCAGGCCGTCAAACGCCGTCCCGAGCGAGTGGAGCTGGATGCCATCGATGGTATGAGTGCGGTGCGTGTACAATTTGTCATCGAGGGAAAAGGCAGATTTACCGTGACGGTCGATTCAGCTAAAGGCGGTTCGCTTAAGGAAAGTCAATTACTACCTTAATCATATTGAATCCTGTCAATCAATTCATGAATTAAGGACTGGTAAAGAAATTAGGTTTCGTTTTTGGTTGAGCGAGGACAAGGCTGGCAAGGAAGCAAAACGCAGGCCTACTGGTTGGTAGTCCGAGTTTTGCTGACACCGCCAGCCGCAGCCGCAGCCAGCCAAAAATGGAAGATAATTTATGTACAAGTCCTTAGTGCTGGGCCAAAGCCGCCGCGTGGCGTCTGGCCTCCGGGTCACCCGCTGCATATATCATTCCGGTATTCGGATCCAGATAAATCATAACGGGGTGCGCAATAGGGCCTGAAGTTGTTCTTACCTTGTGTCCACGATGGGCCAGCTCACGTCTAATGCTTTCGTCGATACCGTCATCTAACGTAAGGCTTCCTAATGTCCCTAACGTTTTCTTACGGTCGGGATTCGGGTTGAAAGAGTTCTCCTGGTGTCCCGTGCTAAAGCGGGGCATCGTCACTGCATCTTTGGGCATCAGACCAAACTCAAGGTGGTTAAGAAGACAATTGAGAGTAGTCTGGTCCTGCAGGTCACCGCCTGCGACACTAATGGCGATAACCGCTTTGCCATCTTTAAGGACTATTGTTGGTGTTAGCGTGATGCGAGGGCGCTTACCCGGCTCGATACGATTAGGGTGCCCCGCTGTGGTATTCAGACTCCGAAGCCTGTTACCGTGCGCTACTCCCAGCTCACGGCAGACAGCGTAGGGACCATTACCGCTGGGCGTGGCCGCTACAACGTTTCCCCATCGGTCGGCTACAACGCAGGTTGTGGTGCCGCCGGGTCCGGGCCGATACGTGCCGCTGGCCTTGATAGCTCTCATATTAACAGGGTCACCCGGCCGGACCTCTGTAGAAGCTTTATCCATGTCGATTAAAGGACGGCGGAGCTGTGTATATTCATCGCTAAGAAGTGCCTCTATCGGCACGTCCACAAAGAGCGGGTCTCCGTAATACTCATCGCGGTCTGCAAAGCCTAACTTCAATGCTTCGGCTAATACGTGAATGTAGTCTGAGGACAGATGTCCCATTTTCTTCAAATCAAAGCCTTCCAAAAGCCGCAGTGTCTGACAAAGATACGGGCCTTGCGTCCACGTATCGCATTTGCAAATAGTGTAGCCTCGATATTGCACCTTGACCGGGTCCTCAACGCGAGTTACGTGCGCAGCAAGGTCCATCTTGCGGAGAAATCCTCCATTCTCAATATAAAAAGCCACTAATTCGTCGGCTATATCTCCCTTGTAGAAACGGTCCCTGGCTGCCTGCAGCTTCTCTTCACGGCTGCCGGGCGTCTCTTTTTCCGTTTCAATAAGCTTGCGAAAAGTGTTGGCCAGATTCGCATACCATTCTTTATCACCGGAATCGAGTAGTTCGAGGGACGGCGTTACTACTTGTTCGAAGCTCATCGTTCCGTATAGCTTAACTGTCGTAATACAAAGGCTCAGGGCGCCGGGGACGGGTGCAGCTTTCATACTCCCGTTAGCAGGAATACCATTTTCGTAATACCAGTCAATCGCGTTCTTCTCGAGGGGGGCGCCGCCGAGCCCGCACAAGACTTTCACTTCTTCTTTGCGTGCATCGTAGATAATAAGCGGTATTTCAGCACCGATAGCGAAAGAGCCGTAATCCGTTATGCTGAGTGCAAGCAGCGTGGCCGCCGCTGCGTCCGCTGCATTACCACCTTGTTCAAGTATGGAAATCCCTGCTGCAACAGCTTCGCTCCCGCCGGCTGCTACCGCTCCCCCTTTTCCGGATGCTTCCCAACCGATCTCAGCCGCGCCCACCTGTGCCTGCGCAACCACAGGTGCAGGCAATACTCCGTACATAGTCAATGTAGCAAACCATATCGTACCAAGAAATAGTAGTCTTTTCATAAGACATACCTCCAGTTATTGTTTTGCCGTTTGCCGGGATACATATTTTAACAAATCTATTCCTGATTGCACTAATATTCTGCCACACGCGGTGTGGCAATCTCTTGTGTAATGAGCAGTCCTAGCCCGAGTTTCCTACTTATAAAAAGCAATAGCTCTATCTCTTTTTATGGCAAGAGGTTACACGATTGCATTCCTTACCCTAAAACAGCATATTCTCCTTCTTCAGACCTAAAATTGACAGCAACTGTTGCT
>JBDRTM010000097.1:0-12641 GCA_043824065.1 Planctomycetota bacterium
AGCCCTGAGCGCAGTCGAAGGGGTAGCCGAAGGGTGAAGAATCTCTTCCTGCACAAGTCCCGATTTATCGGGATTAACCTCATTCATAGGCCAGATGCTTCGCTTTGCTCAGCATGACAATAAAAAACCGGTCAGTTTGAGGAGATAAGTAAAATAGGGAGCTGTCTGTTCGGTCTTACTCCTAATCGGACTTTGCCATCTGTGCCTGTTTTTCTATCTCGCTTAAATATGCCAACGTCCGCTCAAGCTTGTCGCTTAAGTGTTTTAATTTCAGCATGGTTTTAATTCGCGTTAATAGTTCGAGCTTGTTCACTGGTTTACTTAGAAAATCATCGGTACCCGAATCAATGGCCCGTTCAATGTCGCCAAACTCATTAAGTGCGGTTACCATTATGACAGGGATATCAGAGGTTTTGGGGTCGTTTTTGATTCTTTTACAAACCTCAAAGCCGCTCATTTTCGGCATCATCACATCCAGCAAAATCAAATCAGGAGGCTCTTTGGCTATAATCTCCAAGGCCTCGAGCCCATCGCGCGCCGGGACTGCCTGACAATCCACATCCTCAAGATACGCCTGCAAGAGCTCCAGATTCTGCTGATTGTCATCAACCACGAGTACCACAGGCGTCTTGTCCTGTTCTTTCTCAGTTTTTGTCCGGTTCATAAAAAATCGCTCCTATTTGCTTAGAAACTATCTCAAAACACAATTTGTCATTCTGAGCGCAGCGAAGAATCTCTTATTTCTGCCAGCCAGACCCTTCGCTTCGCTCAGAGCCTGCCCTGAGCTCGTCGAAGGGGTGACATTTTTAAGATAGTTTCTTGTTCATTATTTTCCCAGAGCTTTTAAGATAGCTGTGCAAAAGGCCGGTAAATCGTCCGGCTTGCGTGACGTAATCAAATTTCCATCCACAACGCAATCGGCATCTATATACTCGGCCCCGGCATTTATAATATCATCTTTGATTGCCATAAAACAGGTTGCCTTTTTGCCCTCGTAAGCCGGGGTGCTGCACAACAGCCATCCACCATGACAGATAGCTGCTATAACCTTGCCGGCATTTACCATATCATTTGCGAACTTTATAACATCAGCGTTTCTTCGCATAAAATCCGGAGCGAACCCGCCCGGCACCACCATACAATCATAATCGCCGGTGTCAGCCTCTGCTGCTGCAATCTCCGAGACACAGGGATAGCCTTCTTTTGAATGATATTCCTTTTTCGCCTCGGCGGCAACGAAATTAACCTCCAGGCCGGCTTCTTTGAGGCGATAGTAAGGAAACCAGACCTCAAGAACCTGATACATCTCGTCAACCATAATAGCTACCTTTTTCGCTGCCATTTTTGCTGCTCCTTTTCGTTATCAATTTTGCATAACACATCTATCAATATAATTTTTGACTAATCAGCAAACTTCCGGCCTGAAGTCTCTCTGTCCCCGCAGTTGGTGTGAGCTGTTTAATCCAGGCCAGATTAAAAACATAGTATTGCTTACTGCTAATAAGATGAATAAGCCCATTCGGCGTTTGTGTGGCAGCCAGATATCCTCTGGGCTCAGCGTGGGTTTCGTCCATTGTAAACGGGCCGGTATTGCCTCCGCCGTCAATTTTCCTGGCCGGCCCCCCTGCCGTAAGGAGACGTTTGCAAGGCCAGGTTTTGCCCTCGTCAAAAGAAAGTGCCGCGAACATTCCGTACACCCGACGTTGCTTTCCGGAGGCATCGGGGATATCCATACCTTTCCTGCGGTCGGCGAAGCTCACAAGCAATATGGGGCCTTCTTGCAATCGTCGGAGAACCAATCGCTGTCCACCACTGATTGGCTGGAATTCACTGGCCGAATATGTCCAGGTGCGCCCCATATCTTCTGAGATGCTCATTGGCATACGGCCGTTGATATTGTTGCCGCGTCCAAAGGCCATTAAACTGCCATTTTTAAGCTGCATTACACCAGCGTGAATGCCTGCTACCCACGCTCCCGTTGAACCTGAGGCAAAGCTTGGATTTGGCTTTCCGGCGCCCGGGTCAATCCACGTCTTGCCGCCATCGCGACTGATGTGAACGGCCGTTCCCCCATTACCGCCGGTTACTGCATCGCAAGGCAAAATGATAAATCCCTCACGCGTTTGAAATACCGATTCAACAGGCATGTGGCGAAGCCCGTGCTCCGGATTGATGAGCCTCGCCTTTGACCATGTGGCCCCGCTGTCAGTTGAGATTCGCATAACCGTAGCGAGATTTCCCCAAGTAGCTGCTGCTGAGAGGCCGTTGAAGTGATAAATGGTATCTCGGCCATTAAACCATAAAGCCGGGGCGTGGTCGTTGCGGTCCGGTGCGTCCCAGAAAGCCGAGGCCGGCTCCCATTCATCCGTGCCATATCGCAATCGGCTGGCCAGGATGACTAACTCGCGGCCAGGCTCATCCCGGCATGAATACCAAATTGCCAATAGGTCTCCATTGGGGCAGTCAACCAAAGCCGGGTCATGATTGTGCTCGGAATACATTGGGCCGTTAGAATTCGGAGCTATCTTGACATATTCGATTGGGCCTTTGAAGTACGGTTTATTCATGTCCGGGCCTTTGTCCAGGTCGGAAGGAATCCGCAGGCTGACACGCTGGCGGTTCAACGGCGGTACGGGGGCGGGAAGCGGCTTTGTGTTCGGCATTTCGCCCAGGACCACGCGGAAGCCTATCAGCCAGCTTTTATCTTCCGGCAGTGTGGCAAGCCGGTTGGCTGAGCGGAGGAACAACATCTCTGTGCTGTGACTGCCGCCGCGGGTTACTTTGAAATCACCGGCATTGCGGCCTGTCGGGTCTGTCTGAGCGCCTTGTTCATACGGCCCATACCAATCACTGCACCACTCCTCTACATTTCCATGCATATCGAAAAGACCCCACGAATTCGGCATAGTCCGCCCGACATTGAGCGGCACCGGCTCAGCGTTCTTGCGGCTGCGTGCCGGGTCGGGGAACCAGCTTATCCGAGCGTTCTTGTGAAACTCCTTCGGCAGACTATCGCCGGTGTGGTAGGCAGTAGTAGTAGTGCCGGCACGGCAGGCATACTCCCATTCGGCTTCGGTCGGCAAACGATAGGGTTTGTCCTCCTTTTTCGAGAGCCATTCGCAGAATTTGGCCGCTTCGTGCCAGCTCACAAAAACAACAGCTTCATCGTCCTGTTTGGAGAAGCCGAGCTTTCCACGAAGTTCACGGTGCTCAGGGTCGAACTGCTCATACTGAGCATTAGTAACTTCGGTTGCGGCCATCCAAAAAGACCTGGTGATTGTTACCCTGTGCACAGGCCTTTCGTCCCAATCACCGCCATCTTTTTGCCCCATCAGAAAAGAGCCGGGTTCTATGCGGACAAACTTCATATCAACCGAATTTACAAATGTCTCCGTCCCCTTTGCAGAGGATGACTTGGCTGTCCACAGGACTCCTTTCGGAGCTGCTGTTGAATCGTGGAGCCTCCCGGCCAAAAAAAGTAGAAATATCGCCAGCCATATTCTTTTCATGGTTACACCACCTTTCAGGTAATTTGACTGTTGTGATTTTCGATAAATTGGCGGACTTCCGGTTTGATATATACCTGCTCAATATCCGCCACTTTCGGCACCACCTCGGCACAAAGCACTGCCACTACGGCCGAGGGGGCCTGGGTATCCACAAAGAAAATCTGCTGCCCTTTTATAGTACAAAGACCGCCGCCGTTTCCGCCAAGCGGCTCATCACGGATTGTAACACCGTTTGCTTCCAAAAGTGCTAAAAGCTCTTCTAAAATCCTCTGTTCATTCATTTTTCGTATATCGTATCTCGTATATCCTATGCCATGGTTCAAGAAAAAACGCAATAAAAGTCGATATAGATACTTGTAAGTCAAGGGCTTCCGGCAAATAATAGGCGGCCGCTAATTGCTAAATTTTATAGCAGGAGCAGAAAATTGGCAAGTATTATAGAAAAACGCTCTTCTTTGCACAAACGTCTGGAAAATCAGCAGCAGGCTAATGACGCCTTAAAATCCCAGCTTGCTCAACATCAGCACCTTGCTAACATGGGAACCGTCAGCTACATGATAGCCCACGAAATCAACAATCTGCTCACACCATTGAGGAATTATGCGGCTGTTGCTCTGGAGAACCCTGACGATAAGGATTTCGTTGAAAAAGCACTTCAAAAAACTGTCCGAAATTGTGAGCGCGCCTCGAAAATTATGGAAAGTATGCTCGCGGTGGCAAACGGCCAAACCCAGGAAAAGAAAAATGCTCGGCTGCCTGCTTTGGTCGAAGAGATTTTTACCTGTCTTTGCCGGGATTTTGCGAAGGACGGGATAACCGTAGAAACCTCTATTCCCGAAGACTTAACGGTCTGGGGGGTGCCCGTCCAGATTCAACAGGTTTTAATGAATTTGATTCTTAATGCCCGCGATGCGATGCTGCCGCGCGGCGGTATTTTGACCGTCAAAGCCACAGAGAAAAGTGATGCAGTTGAGATAGAAGTTACCGATACCGGCGAGGGAATTGAACCAGCCGATTTGAAAAATATGTTCGACTCGTTCTTCACAACAAAAACAAACAAAAACACATCGTCAGAGTATTCAGGGGCCGGACTTGGTCTGGCTTTTTGCAAAAAGATAATAGAAGAACACGAGGGTTTGATTTCGGTCGAGTCCAAACCCACCAAGGGAAGCAAATTCAAGATAACTCTGCCCAAACCACAGTCAGGTAACAAATGGACTCGTCGTGCGTGATGCGTATTGCGTAAAAAAAGAAATTTTAGTATATTACGCAATACGCACGACGCAATACGCAATACGAAATACGAAAATGGCGGCTCAGGCTTACCAAATTATTTTAATGTTACTGCTGCTTGCCGGTTCAGCCTTTTTTTCAGGGGCCGAGACCGCTTTTTTTAATCTATCACGCAGACAAACAAAACTGCTGCAAGGGTCCAAGCACAAGGTCCAAAACCTAACTGCAAGACTCCTGAACAAACCTGGTCAATTGCTTAACTGCTTTTTGTTCGGGAATATGACGGTTAATGTTCTGTTTTACGCCATTGCCAGTGTCTTAACAATGAAAGTCAAGGAGCAAAGTGGCTTGGCTGCCGCAGCTATTACTGCTCTGGTTAGCTTTGTTGCATTGGTGCTCATAGGTGAAATACTGCCAAAATCGGTGGCCTATGCAAATTCAAAATCTGTAAGTGTCGCTGCCGCCCTGCCGGCTTTTTTATGTCTTAAAGTTTTCGCTCCTCTTGAATTTGTGTCCAAATATTTCATATCAGAGCCGATTCTGCGGTTGTTTTTAGGGCCGGCCAGAGGTCCAAAACCAATAACCGTAGGCGAATTCAAATCTTTGATTGAGACAACCCAAAAACAGGGATTGATTACCGCCGACGAAAACAAACTCTTAACCGAGGTCATCGAGTTAGGCTTTCTCAAAGTCCGTCACGTTATGCGGCCGCGGGTTGATATGATTGCCTGTGCCGTTACAGATTCGCTGCAAACAGCCCAAGAGAAGATGCAGGAAAACCATCTGACAAAGCTGCCTGTTTACGTCCGGACAATAGACAATATAGTAGGGGTGGTGCACCTTCGGCAGCTTCTGCTCAAAGCCGATGTTTCATTAGACAAAATCGTTCAGCAAGTGCATTTTATTCCGGAACAAAAAACGGTCGAATCTCTGCTTGAATATTTCCGCAGAAGTCGAACAGATATGGCAATAGTCGTGGACGAATACGGCGGCATCGCTGGCTCTGTTCGGCTGGAGGATATCGCCGAAGAGTTGTTCGGCCAAATGGAGCTTACAAGCCAAATCGAACCTATCGAACAGACAGGGCCTTTTGAATACCGGCTGGCAGGCAATCTGGCCATTCACGAGTGGGCTGAGGTGTTCGGCGTCGATTTAGCCGAGACACGCCCCGCCACAGTGGGCGGCCTGGTGACCGCCCTTCTCGGGAAAATACCCAAAAGCGGCGATGTGGCATATTTGAAGAACTTGAAGTTCACTGTTGAAAAAGTGCAAAAGCACCGAATAGAAACCTTAATGCTAACCCTTGAGCCGTTCCGAACCGATGGTCAATAGCGCAGTTTTAATATCGGCAGTTGTGTTTTTAATTATTCTGGCGGGCTTGTTCGCCGGCGCCGAAACCGGCCTATACCGCCTCAGCCGGCTCCGCTTACGATTGGGTGTCGAAAAGAAACGATTATCATTTGTCATACTCGGCAGATGTCTGCATGATAGCAGCGGGCTGCTTCTTTCAATGCTGATAGGTACAAATCTTGCCTACTATCTTATTACGAGTATCGTAACTTATGTATTTCTGAAGGCAGGAACTGAACACAGAGCTGAATTATTCGCAACCCTTTTAACTGCACCGACACTATTTGTCTTCTCAGAACTAATCCCCAAAAACATCTTCTTTTATCGTGCAGATTCGCTTATGCCTTATCTGTCGCCGGTTTTATACGGATTTCACAAACTTTTAAGCTGGTGCGGTGTAGTGCCTCTGCTCAAGTTCATATCAGGCCTTTTCGTCCGACTGGCAGGTGTGGGCTCTTCTCCAAAATCCGTAATAACATCTGCACAAAGACATAAGGTCCAGGCAATCCTGCAGGATACGCATGAAGAAGGTATTCTCAGTGCGGTGCAGACGGATATCATAAACCGTCTGGTCAGTATCTCGAATATCCGTATAAGGTCTGTGATGATACCGATTAACAATGTCCAAATAGTCGATGTTAATTCTGATAATTCGGCCCTCTTAAGTAAATTGAAGAAGTGTGCCTTTACTCGTCTGCCGGTCGTGGAAGGTAGGGCTGAAAATATCATTGGCTTTATAAATATCTACGAGACCTTAAGCTCATCAGAACAGTTCGCCAATCTACAAAAATTTGTAAAAACAATCCGAAAGGTTGATGCGAATACTACTGTTACTGATACGATAAATATTATGCAAAGGGAAAATCAGAAAATCGTTCTGGTTATGAAAATCGGCCGTGCCGGTCAAGAGAAACCTATCGGTATTGTAACAATGAAGGATTTAGTTGAAGAGCTTCTCGGCGAGCTGGCTGAATGGTAAAGTAATTGACTATTTACTATCGACTATTTACTATTTCTCAATTGTCAGTATTCTTTGTAGAAAACATCAGGCCAGGGTTCGTCATTGCGAGCGGAAAAAGCCTTTAGCCCTGAGCGAACAAAAGCTTGCCCTGAGCGCAGCCGAATGGGTCGAAGGGGAAGCAATCTCAAACGCGATGATGGCTTTGAGTTATTAGGTGTAGGGTGGGGCTTGCCCCACCGAGATGATGCTAATGATGTCCGCAAAAATCACCAATATATTAGTTCTCTTAATACTAATTGTTCTTTCGCTTGCGGTATTCGGCAATAGTATGACCAAGCCCCTCGGCCGGGACGAACAGATGTACTGCACCGGCGGTGCCCTGCTGGCCGAAGGCAGGATGATTTACAGGGACTTTTCATACGCGGCCCAGCTGCCCTACCACCCATTGGTCTGTGCAGCTTTATTTCGAATGTTCAACACAACCCACTATCTGCTCGTGGGCAGAATTCTCTCCAGTTTTTGCGACATTTTCGTATTGGTATGCATTGTCGGCATCTATCGTAATATTTTCAAGTCATTCGCAATTACCGGAATGCTTTTGGGCCTGGCAGCGGCTGTTCTGTACGTATTCAATCCTCTCGTCGATTATGCCAACGGCTATGCCTGGAACCACGATGTTGTAATGTTATGCGTTGTGTTGTCCTTCTGGTTGTTTATATCAATTGATTTTAAGCAAAGATCACCCGCCGAAGGCGGGCACGTTCAAAACCCAGCTTCGTTGGGCTGGCGAATCGCCGCCATCGGTGCCCTGCTTACGTTCGCGACCTTTATGCGTATAACCACAGCTTTGGTAGAGCTGCTGTTTTTTGTGATGCTGCTGAGCCAGCCGGCCGGGTCAATTAAACAAAGAATCAAGACCGCCCTGCCGTTTCTGGCGGCGGCAGCTTTTGTTTCGATTTGGCCTGTCTGGGTGATAGCTCAGGCACCGCGAGCATTTTTTCTCAACCTGGTCAAAATACCAATGCTCTACGGCCAATGGCTGCACGAAATAGGTATGGTTTACAACAAATTCGAGCTGACATTAACCTGCCTTAGACAGCCGGGGTATTTTGTACTTATGGTATTAGCGATTTATCTTTGCCTGACTATCGTTTGTCTTCGCCGCAGATTAAAGATAGTAAATATCAGAAATCTACTGCTTGCCCCCCTGCTTGTGATAATATTTTTTATCAT
The DNA here is from genome assembly GCA_043824065.1 of Planctomycetota bacterium. Classification (GTDB taxonomy): domain Bacteria; phylum Planctomycetota; class Phycisphaerae; order Sedimentisphaerales; family Anaerobacaceae; genus NIOZ-UU13. The sequence goes on from JBDRTM010000097.1 coordinate 8,287, forward strand.
CGCCCTGATTCCGCCGACAATGTGGAGACAGTATCTTGCTTTGCCGGTACCTTTCCTGTTAATCAGCTTTGCCTTGCCGCTGCTGTATTTGCGAAAACTTGCCGAGACAACCTATCCCAATAAGCATTTCAAGATAGCTTGTACATTAGTAGCTGTCTGTGCGCTCGTGGCAGTCGCTTATTATCCAGTTGTACTATACAGGACTTCGATAGTTCTTGTGCCGGAAAGATGGGTGCCGATTGAGATACATAAGATTTCAGAAGATATTGCCGAAAAACTAAAAACTCAAAACCATGTCCTGAGCACAGCCGAAGGATCAAAACTCATACTTACCTTAGCCCCCCTGCTCGCTCTTGAGGGCGGAAGTGATATTTATACTGAACTTTCCTGCGGTGCGATTATCTATAGAGCTGCCGATTCTATGTCACCATCTGAGCGAAGTGTTACACATACCGCAGGCCCAAAAACACTCGGAGAATTACTCGAAAAATCTCCGCCGTCGGCAGTGATACTCGGCGTAGAAATGAGACGTCTCGAAGAACCTATCTTCGAGTCAATCGTCAAGCCGGACTGGGAAAGAAAAGTCTATGAAAACGGCATTGTAGTTTACTTCAGACCGTAATCTTGTAAAATGAACAGCGAGAAAAATTATGAAGAAGGCATGTAGAGAAATCCCGGCACAGTCCATTCGCAAGAGGGCCTTTATGTACATCAAACTGGTAATCTTGCTGCATCTATGTCTTGCTTGTCTGGTTCACGCTGAACCGCTGACCTTGCCGCTCGAGCAGCGTCCGGATTGGCTGCGGCGGGACGGAATTGTAATGGCGGGGAGCTGGGAGCCTTTGCTGTTCCGCGTTCGCCGTGACGGTAGCCAGGGCTACATACCGACAGTCGAACAACGTGCTGCCTACCTGCGCGAACATAGCCCCGAGATGATTGCCAAACTGAAGGACCTGGGCGTGAATTTCGTTATGATGCACTGCTACAAAGGTGCAGGCCTGGAAGCGGAACGCGAAAGCATGGCCGATGCGGTCAAGTTCGCTAAACTTTGCCACGACTCCGGTCTGAACGTGGGCGTTTATAACTACAGCGGGGCCTTTATTTGGGAGCTTTTGTTTAAAGAGGTTCCACAGGCCAAAGACTGGGTCATTCTCGATAAAAATGGCAGGCCCCTAACCTATGGTACGGCAACGTATCGCTACCGCTGGAACCGGAACCACGCAGACGCCCAGGCGTTCTACCGGCAGCTCGTTCGATTTGCTGTCAACGACATTGGAGCAGAGCTGCTCCACTTCGACAACTATACGTACGGCCCCGGCCGGGACGCTAACTCCGTACAACAGTTTCGCAACTATCTCGATGACACGTTTACTGACGAGCAGCTTAAGAAAATGGGTATCGACGACCTGAATACCGTGCAGCCTCCTATGACCGGCCTGCCGGAGAATATGCTGCGCCGGGCGTGGCTGGACTTTTCCTGCCGGTCGCTCGCCAATTCCTATCACGACATGGGCCGGTATGCTCGTACGCTTAGGAAGGACATTCTTATCGAGTGTAACCCCGGAGGTCCGGGAAACTGGATTCGACCACCTGTGGATCATGGAAACCTTCTTCAGGGCGGAGAGGCATTCTGGGACGAGGGCAGGCAGCCTGGCTACCGGAACGGACAGCTCCAGACCCGTATCCGCACCTTCAAGGTCGCCCGGCGTATGAATAATATTGCATTTGTCTATACCACTACCGGCCTTGAGATGGCCGAGTCAATGGCGTTCAACCGCGATTGCCTTGGATGTATCTGCTGGTTTGAATACGATAAGTTAGTCGCTAAGCCAGGCTCGAATGAACCCGTTTCTAACACCCTCGCCCCGTTCATTCGCTTCTTTCGTACGCGTCGCGATCTGCTGCGTGAAGCCAAAGTCGTTGCCGACGTAGCCGTTCTGCGCAGCTTTCCGTCACAGGTGTTTGCTAATTCGAATTACGCTAAGCTCACTTATCAAGTCGAACAGGCCCTCATCGAAAACCGCATTTGTTTCCAGATAATCTATGACCACCACCTCAGCGATTTAAATCGCTATCGTGCGCTCGTTCTCGCCGGCTGTATAGCCCTTTCCGACCGGCAGATAGAGCAAATCAAACAATACATCCAATCAGGCGGCCGGGTCTGCATCATCGGCCCGGTCGCAGCTCGCGACGAGTGGATGCTTCCGCGGGAAAAACCGGCACTGGATGACCTGCCGGCCGCCAGCGTGGTGCGCATCGGTGAAAACGACGATGTCCTCGGCGCGATTAGCCGGGCCTGCGCGAATGAACTCTCCTTATCGCTTCAGGCCGAACCAGGACTCTGTTCGGAGCTGACCGAACAGCCCGGCAGACGCCTCGTTCATCTGGTCAACTACCGGGCTGATGACCCTATCAAAAACATCACAATCAGTCTGCGCGCACCGGCCGAACGTCACGTCAAGACCGTAACACTGGCCGGTCCTGAGCGGGAACACGACATTAAACTGACCTTTAAGGAGCAGGCCGGCGTTGTCACATTCACTGTGCCGGAGGTAAGCGTTTACGAAATCGCCGTGGTCACCATGAAATAATGCCATCGGCTCAGGATTATATTACCGCCGAGTAAGCTGTTATGCTGCTACATATCAGCATCATCAATAATTGCTTTTGCGATGTCGTTGATTACTCCGCGGGTTTGGCCGTTGGTGTTGTTGGCGAGAATTGAAAATATATAATCGCCCTGCCCGGTGCTGCACAGGCCTGAAAACGACCTGACGCCATTGATATATCCGGTTTTGCCTGAGATTTTGCCTTTGTACTTTTCTTCTTTGAAATATCTGGCTATTGTCCCATCTACCCCCCCTACCGCAAACGAATCCTTATACAGTTCCCAATTCCTGCTATTGTAGATATTCAATAACACTTTTGTTATGGCATAGGTGCTTAGCTCATTTTGTCTGCTCAGGCCGCTGGCGTCGTCGATATAAAACTGGCTTTCATCGATGCCAAGCCCCAGGAGGTATTCAGAAATCAATCCCCGGCCCCTGTCCCAGCTGCCGTTTTTCCCTTCCGGATTATTATTAGCGGCGATAGTTTTAAGCAGCGCTTCGGCTGCCAATCCGAGGCTGTTCTTATTAGAACGTGCCAGACAATCAGCTAAGGGAGTTACGTATTGGGTGAGCAGCTTGAAATCGCTGGGGTCATCGAGCGTTTTTTCTATGAGCTGTCCTCTTATTCTTATTCCTGCTTTAGTAAGATTCTCGTACAGAAGAAATCCAAAAAATGCGGCTGGTCTTTCAATCGCAACGTCAAAAGGCCCGACCCTATCTTTGCATCTGCCGTAAATGACAATCGTATTCGGCTCTTTATTACGATAGGTCCCTACGGCACTGCTGCCCTTTGATATTGGTTTGACCTGATTGTCGAATTTTATAAAAGCGGTTTGCGGCTCAATAAATACTTCCACTTTGCCGCCGTTATTCTTTGTGCTTATTACTATACAATTGTCATTGAAATTCAAGCCGCTCACTTCGCAGGCGTACCACTTGTTTAGCTCTTTTTTAGACCAGCTCGGATGGACCCGCTGGTCATCGAATACGCTGCTATCGACAACAATATCCTTTATGGTAGTGATACCTTTACGTTTCAACGCTTCTGCTATATCTTGAAATATCCAGCCTTTTTCTCTACCATACTTAGCGTCTGTTCTTTCGTCCCCCAACAACGGGTCGCCGCTCCCTACTACCACGAGGGTATCGTCACAAAGGCCGACCTTCGTTTTGTATTCGTAATCAGGGCCTAAGTATTTCAATGCCGCTGCGGTGGTAATTATTTTCATATTCGAAGCCGGTATCATCAGCTCTCCTGCGTCATGGTTATATACCGTGCCGCCGGAATCGGCCTTTACGATATGAATGGAAAATCGTACTTTCTGCTGCAAAGAACGGCTGATAATACCATCGACTCGCTTCGCCAAATCCGCTTTTGCAAAGCTGCCGAGGCAGATACTAAATACAGCCAAAACCAATATTTTTTTCGTTCTAATCTTCATAAGAGGATTCATTATTCCACAACGTAAGCGGCATATCAATAATTTTCTTCCCCAGACTCGGGAAGGAGTATGGCCGGATTTTTTGGCAAGCGATTTTGGCCTTTGAAGAAATTGTGTTTGAATTGGGTTTGTTTTTTGGGCCGGAAGGCGGTTCATTTTCATAATCCTTTTGTAAAAAAGCGTTTACGTTCATTTTGGCCATTTTGGAAATTGGGTTTGTTTATTCGGACTAAGAAATCATCTTTTTTTCTGTTATCCTTTGTTAAAGTTAAGTTTACATTCATTTTGGCTTTTTGGAGATTGG
>JBDRTM010000098.1:0-4133 GCA_043824065.1 Planctomycetota bacterium
ATTTTAGTATCCCGATTGGTTAATTGATTGACAGAAAAGTGCCTAAAGTGAGCTAACGTTACCCAGTTGTAGAAGCTTGTTTGGTGTTGTCTCCGCAGGATGCCTTACGGCAGAAGCTGGTATCGAAACTTGAAGCTCGAAGATGGAAACTAGGCAAATACGAGCTTCGAGTCTCCAGGACGAGCATCGATACGAGCATCGACAACCTTAAACGAAAACCGCCCTTTAGACACTTCAAACTTTAGTTCACTTATTTTCCACTCACCAATTAACCACTAACTACTGAACAACAGGTGTTCTATTAAAGCTGAAATGTTAGCATTTTAATAGCACAAATAAAAGAAAAAAATTGACATTTGAAGGGCTTTACAGTACTTTTTAAGGGATTCTATTCTGAAGTATATTTTCATAAGGTCTTTATTATGAAGGACTTAAGACAAATAACTGTTATGGGATTGGGGCTTTTAGGCGGCTCGATTTCGTTAGCTGCTTTACGCTCTTTTACCCGAATAAAAGTCGTAGGTTACACGCATCGGCCCTCAACTCGCGCCAAAGCCAGAAGATTGGCAGTGGCAACTGAAGTCGTCGATTGCTTAAAGTCAAGTGTATCTGAAGCGGATATTGTCATCCTGGCCACGCCTATAGTGACATTTGAGAAAACATTCAGCGAAATAGCCGATGCACTGCCGAACAGTTGTATTGTTACCGATGTCGGTTCAACAAAGGTCCTGCCCCACCGCTGGGCGGCTAAGAAGCTGCCGAAGAGGGTCCACTATGTCGGTTCGCATCCTATTGCCGGCTCAGAACAAAGGGGCGTGGAATTTGCCAGAGATGATTTGTTCGACGGGGCAATGTGCATTTTGACAACGACAAAAAAGACTAACCGGCAGGCGGTGCAAACCCTGAAAAAATTCTGGTCGAAACTTGGGTGCTCTGTGAAGTCAATGACGCCGGCAGAGCATGATAGAATCTTTGCAAACGTAAGCCATTTGCCGCATATAACGGCAGCGGCATTAATAAATGCCAACAGCAGCGAAGAATTGAAATTCGCCGGCAAAGGGTTTATGGATACATCGAGAATAGCATCGGGACCGGCTAACATCTGGGCCGACGTGCTGCTGACAAACGCGAACAATACCACCAAAGGTATCGATAAAATCATCGCTGAACTAATAAAACTTAAAAAGGCAATAAAAAAAGAAAATAAAAGAGAAATCGAAAAGCTACTTGAGAAAGCAAGAACAAAACGGGCAGCGTTGATAAAATACAAAATTAAAAAGAAGGAAATAATATCGTGAGGCAGTGGCGATTTGAGGTTTTTAACCGGTCCGTCTTTTCCGACGTGCACGGCAGGAACGTACTGGAAGATATTAAAGAGCTGGGCATCAATTCGGTGCAGGCGGTCCAGTCGGCTAAGGTTTTTCTTATAGAGGCGGATTTCGATAAGGACTTTGCCGAGCGCCTGGGACAAGAGCTTCTGGCTGACCCGGTCTGTGAAGAGTATTATATAGGCAGAAGCGGAGCACCGGCGGGCCTGGCAAAGGCAACACTAATCGAAGTGCATCTTAAAAGCGGCGTTACCGACCCTGTGGCTGAATCGGTAATGGCAGCGGTTGCCGATATGGGAGTTAAAGCCGACAATGTTCGAACCGCCCGAAAGTATGTCCTGTTAGGTGAGATTACGCAAAGCCAAACCGATACAATCACCAAGAAAATCTTATCAAACGACTGTATTGAAGATTGTGTTATAGGCAATGAAGCAGAACCGCCAAGCCCACATCTCAAACCATACGAATTGCAGCTAATACACTGGTCCATACGCGACCTTGACGACGATAAGCTGACAGCTCTGAGCAAAGAAAAGGACCTGTTTTTAAATCTGGTCGAGATGCAGACCATCCAGAAATACTTTCAAGAGCTCGGCAGAGAGCCTACCGACGTTGAACTCGAAGCAATTGCACAAACCTGGAGCGAACATTGCGTGCATAAAACTCTCAAAAGCTCGGTCGATATGTCAATCGACGGTAAGCAGGTGCATTTTGACAACCTGCTAAAAGATACCGTTTTCAAAGCGACCAAACAGCTCGACAAGGACTGGTGCATATCGGTTTTTGTCGATAACGCAGGAGTGGTGGAATTCGACGCTGATTCCGCCGTTTGTTTCAAAGTCGAAACGCATAATCACCCCTCGGCACTTGACCCTTACGGCGGTTCGGCTACGGGCATCGGCGGTGTAATTCGTGACCCAATGGCGACCGGCATGGGCGCCAGACCCATCGCCAATACAGATATATTTTGCTTCGGTGAGCCGGACAAAAAACTCGAAGATATTCCGAAAGGAGTTCTACATCCGAGAAGGATTATGAAAGGCGTTGTGGCGGGTGTTCGCGATTACGGCAACAGAATGGGAATACCAACGGTCAACGGAGCAATTTACTTCGATGACAGATACTTGGCTAATCCGTTGGTTTATTGCGGCAATATCGGCTTGATAGACAAAAGCAAATGCTTCGATAATCCGCAAGCAGGAAATCTGGTTGTGGTGGTCGGCGGCAGAACGGGACGGGACGGAATACACGGAGCAACTTTTTCGAGCGGCGAAATGACCCACGAGCACGAGACTATCTTTTCCCACGCTGTGCAAATCGGCAATCCAATAACAGAAAAGAAAATGTTAGACGTACTGCTTCAGGCAAACAAAGCTGGTTTATACGAGGCAATCGCTGACTGTGGGGCCGGCGGACTAAGCGGTGCCGTGGGCGAAATGGGCAAAGATCTCGGTGTAGAAGTCAATCTGGAAAAAGTCCCATTAAAATATGCCGGTCTCACCTGCCCGGAAATCTGGATTAGTGAAGCACAGGAGAGAATGGTCCTGGCCGTTAAGCCGGAAAATTTAGAAGCGATAACAAAAATCTTCGACGATGAAAACGTCGAGTCAACAGTTATAGGCAAATTCACCGACGATAAAAAGTTAAGGTTACGATACAACGGCCAAGAGGTAGCCGAGCTGGATATGGAGTTCCTGCACGACGGCGTACCTAAATACTCTCGCAAAGCCGTGTGGAAGAGTCCTCAGCTTAGCGAGCCGAGCATACCTGAAAAAGAAACCGCGGATTACACTGATTACGCGGAAAAAGAAAATAATCAAAAACTAAAATCTGTGAAATCCGTGGTTAAAAAAGATAATTATAACGATGAGCTTTTGCGAATACTTTCGTCTTACAACGTCGCCGGCAAGGAATGGGTAATCCGTCAATACGACCATGAGGTTCAGGGCGGCTCGGTCGTCAAACCTCTGACGGGCGTAAATAATGATGGGCCCGGTGATGCAGCGGTAATACAACCCAAGTTTAATTCGGACAAAGGCCTTGCCATTAGCTGCGGGATGAATCCGCTTTACGGTGACATCGACCCGTACTGGATGGCGCTGGCGGGAATCGATGAGGCAATCAGGAACCTGATATGTGTAGGCGGTCGGGCTGACAGGATTGCGCTGCTGGACAATTTCTGCTGGGGTAACTGCACGAAGCCGGAAACGTTAGGGCCATTAGTGCGGGCGGCACAGGCCTGCTACGATGGAGCAATGGCGTTCGAGGCACCATTCATCTCCGGCAAGGATTCCTTGAATAATGAATTCGCATGCGAAGATGGGACACGAATATCCATACCATCGACACTTTTGATAAGTGCAATATCAATAGTTGATGACATCAACAAGTGCGTAACGATGGACGCCAAGAGGGCCTCGAATCTGCTGTTTATCGTCGGTGAAACGAAAAACGAGTTAGGCGGCTCGCACTATTACAAGATTAACGAGCAGGTCGGGGCAAACGTTCCGAAGTTAGACCTCGAAACGGCACCTAAAATTGCCAAAAAGATTTCTGCTGCAATAGCCCAAGGCCTTGTGGTCAGCTGCCATGATTGCTCTGAGGGCGGTTTGGCTGTGGCACTTGCAGAGATGGCCTTTGCCGGCGGACTCGGGATAGAAGCAGACTTGCGGGGTCTGCCAAAAAGTGATGATTGTTCGCGAACAGATACACAGCTATTTAGTGAATCAAACTCCCGCTATATCGTGGAAGTCGAGCCGGAGAATTATAATGCGTTTGCAAAACTGATGCTCAATTTACCATTCG
>JBDRTM010000099.1:0-5518 GCA_043824065.1 Planctomycetota bacterium
AGGAACCGTCAGTTGGCATGAGCTTTGCGAGACTTTATTGGTTTATTCCTCAAGAAAAAATAAAACCCCTCATAGATTCCCTCAAAGGGTCATGTTTCATTGGCAGTGTGTGATTAAATGAGAAGATATCTTATCAGAAGAGTCTTTTTTGCCCTGTTTTCTTTAATCGGGGTTGTCACTTGTGTTTTTTTGCTGCTACGTGCTCTGCCTGGTGATCCGGCGGAATTGATCCTCGGGGAGTATGCAACACCCGAGAGTCTGGCTCTGGTTAGAGCCAAACTTGGCCTGGATAAGGCCCTTCACATTCAATATCTGATCTTTTTCAAGGATATGTTCCAGTTAGATTTCGGACAATCCTTGGTCACTCGCCAGCCGGTAATTAGAGAGATCGGCTGGGTAATGCCTTTCACCATCCACCTAGCCTTGGCTTCTACGGCCATCTCGGCGTTATTGGGCGTTTTAGCCGGCATCTTGTCAGCCAAGGCCCGCAATTCCATAAAGGATCATATTTCCCGGGTTCTATCCCTAATCGGTATTTCCATGCCCGAATTCTGGTTCGGCATTTTGCTGGTACAGGTGTTTTCAATTCGATTTAATCTATTTCCAGCCATCGGAGGGGGAATAGAAGGTAATATGGGCAGTATTCTCCTGCATCTTATCCTGCCAGCTCTGGCCCTTGGTATGGCGCTTGCTGCTTTAACGGCCCGGATGACCAGATCTGCCATGCTTGAGGTTCTGGGGCAGGATTATATTCGGACCGCTTTAGCCAAAGGTCTTACGGAGTCGGCAACCCTCTGGAAACATGCACTTCGAAACGCCCTCATACCGATTATTACCATCATTGGTCTGAACATGGGTCGTCTTTTGGGGGGTGCAGTTATCGTTGAAATCGTCTTCGCCCGACCAGGGTTGGGCAAACTACTGGTAGATTCTATTTTTGCAAGGGACTATCCCATGGTGGAGGGAGTTATCACCGTCATCGCCACTGTGTTCATCGTGGTCAATCTGGTGGTTGATTTGACATATGCTATTATTGATCCACGGATTAGGTATGAATAACGAACAAGCAAAAACAAATGGGAATCATCGCAACCCGCTTTCGATTGCAGTTCGAAACGTGTTTAAAAACCCTCTGGCCCTCAGTGGAGTATGCATCGTATTGATGCTTTTTCTATGCATTATCTTTGCTCCTGTCATCTCTCCCTATAATCCGGCCAAGGTTAACCTGCCCAAGAAACTGATTGCTCCAAACGCCCAATACTGGTTGGGGACGGATGAGTTCGGCCGTGATGTCTTAAGCCGCATCATTTGGGGAGCCAGGGTGTCTATGATCGTGGCCTTTTTCACGGTTGGCGTGTCCATGGTTCTGGGCGTTACGATGGGGATTTTGAGCGGTTACTTTGGCGGCTGGGTGGAACAGGTGATCATGCGTTTGACAGATATTCTGCTTTGTTTTCCTATTTTACTGATGGCATTGGTGCTGGTCGCCGTTCTGGGGCCTCAGCTCATGAACATCATGCTGGCGGTCGCTATCGCACTGACTCCCCAATATGCGCGCATTATTCGAGGTACTGTTCTCCCTTTGCGGAACCAGCATTACGTGGAGGTCAGCAGGGGACTTGGGGCAAGTCACCTTTATATTCTTATCAAGCACATTATTCCTAACTCCATTCCTTCAGTTATCGTTGTCGCGACACTCAACGTGGCCACGGCCATCCTGATAGAGTCCAGTTTGAGTTTTTTGGGCTTAGGAGTTCAACCGCCCACACCTTCCTGGGGAGCCATGATCGCAGAAGGAAGAGAGTGGCTTCTGGATGCCCCATGGATCTCCACCTTTTCCGGCGCAGCCATCATGATTGCGGTTCTGGGTTTCAATCTTTTCGGAGACGCCCTCAGGGACATTTTGGATCCGCGCCTCCACGCGGCCACATAGAGAAACTGATGTTTCGGATAGCATAATTTAACATAAGGTAACGGAATAAAATAGGGCATTAAATACTGGAAAATAAAAAGGAGAAAAGAGAATGTCACGATCAAGAATGGTTGATTTCTGGGCGAGAGCTGAAGAGGGCCAAATCTTGGAAGAGAAGCAATTTGACCTCAAGGTTTTCTGGAAGAATCTGGTGCGCATCACGAAAAAATACGCTATCACCTACAACGCAGAGTCCCTGGTGCCTGTCGAAGAGAACTATGATCTTCTGGATACGATATTTGCCGCTGGCAAGGAGCTTCTGGTGGAAACCGGGATTTACAACATCACCACCGGACGAATTATCCGCTTTGAGCCCTGGGAAGTGGAGGAAACCATAGCTCTGGCCCACGACACCGTCACCTTGGGTGCTGGGGATGACAGGATAGAGGTCAAATATACCGGTTTGACAGCCGAGAAAGCTCCACCCGTCAAGGGTAGAGTTCTTGGACCGCAGTCGCCCGATATTATTGAAAAGGTCTTCGAGAGTTTTGCCAAGGAGCCGATAATAGACCATTTCCATTTTCAGGGCATTATTGAAAACGTTAACGGAGTTCCGGCCAAACCCGGGTCTCCCTTTGAGATGATGCAGGAGGTAATGAGGACCGGCTATGCCAAAACTGCTTTGAAAAAGGCGGGACGGACCAACGCCTATGACGGTGGTTCGGCTCCAGTCAGCGTTCAGGGTATGATGGTGGCCTTTGATCGCGGTTGGGGAAAGAAGGAAAGCGACGGTGGGCACTGCTATCTCATGCCTCCCATGAAAATCGACTACGAACAGATGTGTCGCGTCTTTTTCTATCATCTCAGGGATGTCAAATTCTGGACTACGGCAGCTACGTTCATCGGCGGCATGGACGGGCCTCCGGAAATGGCCGTGGTCAGTGCGGTCGCCACCGCTCTGGCAGAGCAGATGCTTTTTAATCCCCCGCTGCAGCAATTTGCAGCCAGCCCGGCCGACTACTCATGCCCTGCTTCTCGCGAAGCCATATGGACCGGGTTTCACGCTGCGGCAGCCTTTATCAAAAACACCCGCTGCGCCTATGTTCGCGCCAATCCAGGAGGAATTATCACCGCCGGGCTCGGTGAGGAGCACTTTTGGGAAGTGGGTGCCACCGCCCTGGCCGCTACGGCACTCAATTGTGTTGTCTCTGCCGGCACCGGCAGGCAGAGTGCGGCTCGAGACTGTGCGGCGGGTATCAGCGGCCGGTTTGCCGGAGAGGTTGCACATTCAGCGGTTGGAATTGAAAAGGCGAAGGCCAACGAATTGGTCAAGCGCTTTCTCGCTAAGTATGAAGATAAAGCCAAAGACAAAACCCTCCATAAAACGGGCAAAAACTTTCAGGAATGTTATGATCTGAAAAGAGTGGTGCCGAATAAGTGGATTTTGGACCAGATGGACAAAGTCAAAAAAGAAATGCGGGAGATGGATTTTGACGTTATGTGATTTTGCGTTGTGTCTGGAGTTTCAGCGACATGATATTAATTGCTTTTTTTAATTAGAGGAGGCTTGGGGTCATGGGAGATGAAAAACTTTTAGAAGATCTATATGCGGCCATTGTTGAATGTGATGACAACAAAAGTGAAGAATTGGGCCGTAAAGCTTTAGAGGCCAGTTTGGATCCGGACGTGATCATTGAAACCGGAGTAAATGCAATTACTCAAGTTGGACGCAATTATGAAGATGGAAAAATTTTCCTTCCAGAGCTCATGTTAGCCGGCATGGCTCTTGATAAAGTCATGAGTCTGGCCAAGAAAAAAATCCTTCAGGTCGGTGGCGAGTTGAATTGCAAGGGCGTTATTCTAATCGGTGCGGTTAAAGGAGACGTCCACACCATCGGTAAGGACCTTGTCGCCACCATGTGGCGCTCAAAAGGCTTTGAAGTTCACGATTTGGGTGTGGATGTTCCGGCCTCCCGTTTTGTCTCTGCCGCTCAGGAATTCAATGCTGACATCGTTGGTCTCTCGGCTCTGATGAGCACCACCCTGCCGGCTCAAAAGGAAGTTATAGAGATGTTTGAACTGAAGGGGGTGAGGGATCTGCACAGGATCATTGTCGGCGGGGGGGTCTGCACGCAGGAATGGGCCGATAAGATCGGGGCTGACGGTTACGCTGAAGATGCAGCTCGGGCTATGGTCTTGGTTGAAAAATTGGTTAATTAGCTTGATTCGGACTCACTAGGCGCGGATTGGATAAAACGCACGATTATCAAATTCTTTATTGCGAGCCAGCAGTTCGTGAGCGTGGACTGAGTTCGTGTCAGATGGTAGAGGTAGGCAAATTATTAACTTTAAACAAAAAGGAGAATCGCCATGAAAAACCGTAAAATGACAAGGAGAAAATTCTTAACGTATTCCGGCGTAACAATGTTGGCAGGTACCGCCGCTGTGGGCATGCCAGGCCTGCTTTCGACGGTCGGAGCAGCAAAAAAAAGGGAGTTACGTATTGGTTATCCATGGGATCTGAAAACCCTGGATCCGGCCTATACGACTCTCGGTGGTGATAATGTTGTCCAGGCCAACATCTTTGATGCTCTGCTGGGCTATAAACCGGGGACAACGGACCTCGTGCCTGAAGCCGCCACCAAGTGGGAAATCGCCCAGGATAACCAGAGCGCCACCTTCCAGCTTCGCAAGGGAATTAAATGGCACAAAGGCTACGGAGAATTAAAGGCAGGCGACGTCAAGTATCATGTCGAACGTATTCTTAACCCCAAGACCGCTTCCGTGTACAAAGGCCTGTTCAGCGTCATCAAGGGAGTAGAGGTCATTGACGACTACTCGTTAAATGTCGTTCTTCACAAACCCAACGCATCTTTCATTTACCTTCTGTCCTCTTTCAGGGCAGGCCATATCGGCTGCCCAAAGGCGATCGAGGAAATGGGAGAGGACTATGCCTTCAATCCAGTTGGGTCGGGGCCTTGGGAATTTGACCACTGGCGGGCGAGAACAGAGTATGTTCTCAAGGCCAACAAGGCGTATTGGGGAGGTGCACCTGGCCTGGATAAGATCACCTTTTTGCCCATTCCAGAGCAGGTGACCATGTTCTCCGCACTGAAAAAAGGTGACATCGACATGATGTTCATTGATGACGTACAATACTACAATTCGGCACAAGAGATACCCAATCTTAAGGTGATGAGATTTCCTTCTCTGTTTATGTTCCATCTGACTTTCAATATGAGCATCGCACCTGTGGATGACGTTAAAGTCAGGCAAGCCATCGCCTATGCCATAAACAAAAAAGAAATTATTGAACACGTATACATGGGTCTGGTTACTCCTCTGAAATGCCATCTCGCAGGTGGCTATTTTGGCGCAACCGGCGAAGGGGTTAACCAATACCAGTATAATCCCAAAAAGGCTAAAGAAATGCTCAAAGAAGCCGGTTACGGCAACATGAAACTCAAAGCCGTTTTTCCAACTATTCAGAAGGCGCCTGATGTCTATACCGTGGTTCAGTCTCAACTGGCTGAGGTGGGAATTGATCTCAAACTCGAGCAAATGGAGTTTGGCACCTGGTTTCAGTACGTCCGGTCGGAAAAGGGC
>JBDRTM010000100.1:0-3260 GCA_043824065.1 Planctomycetota bacterium
GGCAACAGCCTCGATAACCGCAAGGCGAACCTAAGGTCTGCCACACGCCAGCAGAACTGCTGGAACAGCAGCAAGCGCAGAACAGGCCTCTCGAAGTACAAAGGCGTCTCCCGGAACAAACGAGGCCGAGAATGGAAGGCCATGCTGACCGTCAACGGAAAGACGACATATCTCGGCAGCTTCCATGACCAGAAGCAGGCAGCCAAAGCCTATGATGCCGCCGCAAAAAAATACTACCGCGAGTTTGCAGCACTAAATTTCCCACCCTAATATCAATTTCGACATTCGAAATTCCTTGTTCGTTATTCCCATGCTTCCCGTCCCAATATCGCAGAACCGCCGTCTTTTGGCGGAATCAATTACCTTTAAACAGAGGCCCAAGCGTAAGCGCGGGCTTTCATATAATGTTTAGGCCCCAGTTTCACTGGGGGTTCCCTTTCACCCCAATTTATTACAGGATTGTTTAGCCGTCGCCGGAACGGCGACGTTACAAATTCATATTTAACCCACAATTCACTGCGGGGTCATTCCGAGCGTAAAAAGCCTGCCCTGAGCGTAGTCGAGGAATCTATTAAAAAAATCCACTATCCATCGTCCGTCTTCTGTCATCAGTCTTCCGTCCTCTGTCCTTATCCCCCCAATCTATTTTCGTCTTCTTTCTACTTCAAAACAAAAAAGCAAAAAACCGTTTTCCTAATGCCCAGAAAGGAGTTAAAGTCGATTGGGTCTGCAAAAATGGGTAGGTTGATTTTATTCGTAGTTTTATTTCAAATTACTCAGGAATTGTTTCAATTCCTCAAGAGCAGGAGATTCAAAATCCCAGTATTTTTTCTGAGCACCTAATCCAACGGAGTCTACAGCTTCAGGTTGTGCAGCAAGAAATACTTGAGCTTTGAATACCTGGACTTTCGCTTTTGATATGTTTTTGGGTGATGCTGGCAGCGCGGATACGCAGGATGCAAATTCATCTACACATTTCATGGTGGGATGGTGTTCAACACTTTTTAAGCACTAATCCTCAAGCATTGTGCCTTCGACTGTTTCACCAGGCATTACGAAGATACCTACTTTAGGATTGCCGTCGGAAAATGTTGAGTGTTTGGTGGGTGGCTTAAGTCCTGCAGTGGCAACTATGTTTGAAATGCTTTTGAATGCTTCATCCTCATCCTTATCGCGAACAATTCCGAGATAAGTAACCAATGGAGACTCGTCCGGGGCGAAAAACCCGGGCGTTTTTAATAAGGCTGGTAATTTTTTAGGAAACTGGTTTTTGCCGCCGACTTTGTGGATATCAAAATCGGTAATGTTCAAATGTTTCAACAAAGAGTCAAAGAAATTTTCTTCATCCCAGCCCTCAACGGCTAATACCTTTTTTGATTTTATCCGGGCTGGGGCATCCTTGGGATCGGCCACTATCTAACCTCCCAGTTGCTTTCGAGAGATTCCGCGAGTATTTCTTTACTATATTCGACTGCCCTGAACTTTTCGTCTTTACTTTCGATACGGAATAGCTTTGCTTCAGATCCAAAAAGAGTAGTGTTTGCAGAGATGTTTAAGGCTTTGACGCATTCATTGGAGTGTGTTGTTGCAAAAACCTGCACATTGAGTTCTTGAGCCCAATTTAAAACAGCTTCCCATATTTTTTGTTGTGCTGAATGATGAAGACCATCCTCTATTTCGTCTATTAAAACGATGCCATCACGAGAATCGAGCATGGCAAGCATAACAGACAGAAACTTGGCGATCCCTCCACCCATAAGATTGGCTGGGAGAAGATCCGAGAGCCCGATGTCGGTCTCCAACATACCGATTGCATTAAGTCTCAAGTCTGATATGTACGGATCGATTTGCTTGAGAAAAGTAATGACTTCCTGAATTTGTTTTCTTCTCTGTGAAGCAGCAAATCTATCTTTCCAATCATAAATCGTTAATGGGTTGATGAATATTCCTCGGATGTCACGTTCTTTAACACCTTCAATTTCAATTTCGAATCCTTTCACAAATATATGTGATATTGTTTTGTCACGAGGAGTTATACTGCTCGTGTACTCCAGTTCGAGACCATCAGGTACAAAGGGTGGCTTAGAGTCGCCTGGTTCGACTTCAAGGGAGACAAAATCTGAAACTGCAGGTTCTTTCGCCCGAGTTTTTTTCTTCACGGGGCGTATTAACAATTTTTGTTCTTCCTTAGTCTTACGTATCTCACCGCTAATTTCTATGGGGACCGTAATGTCCATATTGTTAAAAAAAGTGCGCCACAATTCTTTGCTCATTACATTAAGGCCTCTAAAGGTGTTTGCGCTAACAAGTAATCGCGGATTTGTAGCACCTATAAGAAAGAAAAGGGCTTCCAAAATCGTAGTTTTACCGCAGTTATTGTGACCGACGAAGAGATTGACCTGGCCAAGATTACTGATCTCCAGGTCGGTTATAGCCCTGAGATTCTTGATTTTTATGCTCTTAAACATAGTTTCACCTTGATTATGTCCAAAGGAAAATGCCTTTTTCGTTCCGAAAAGACTTCTATAATAAAGCTTAAGATAATACTACCATGGGGAGATGTCAATAATTGTAATCACTTAATTTCAGATAAATTCTTGGTTACAGCAGTACAAACTCTACGTAGGCAATCATCCCTTAAACGTTGGGGCTAAATATTTTTAAGATTGGCAAGTTTAAGCTCTGATGATATCCGTTGTTTCCATCAGGCGGCTGTTGTTGTCGTGTTCGTCGTTTTGTCTCTTGACGAACTCCTTCTATTTCACTCAGAGCCTGCCCTGCCTGCCCTCCGTAGCTGGTTTCTACATAGCCTCCGGCGAAGTAGAGTAGCGAAGGTGGAAGCACAGCCTGCCCTGAGCGTAGTCGAATGGGTCGAATGGGTCGAAGGAGCCTGCCCTGAGTTAGCCGTAGCCCTGAGCGCAGCCGAAGGGGCAGTCGAAGGGACAAGTCAGAACAGCCGCACAGAAGTTTTGAGTTTTTAGTATTTAACCTGGAGTTTTTTTTGATGTCACGTACGTAAAGCGCGTACGCGCTTTACGTATAAGCATTTTTCCTGCGATTGATTGTCATCGAACAACGAGCACAAAATATCGAATATCGAAATGAAAATACGAGCCGCGAGAACATAGTCTAATGAACAAATGTTTTGAATTTTTGTTATTCGAATTTATACGAGATACGCTTCACGAGATACGCTTCACGAGATACGCTTCACGAGATACGCTTCACGCATCTACGATTTCGATGTTTTCGGGGTGTAG
>JBDRTM010000101.1:0-4347 GCA_043824065.1 Planctomycetota bacterium
CGAAACGCGCCCCCGCTATGAACCTACGACCCAGATGTGGCGTAATGCTGCGGGAAGTTCACACCCGGCAAAGCTCAAGAAATAGTGGAACAAGGCGTTCGCAGGCTGGGCTGCAATATTGATTTACCGAAGAACAAATCGGTGATCATTTTTGGAATTACGCTGTTTTTCAGTGGTCCGACACCCGCTTAACAAGCGCATGCAATATACAGGTATAAAGTATATTTGATACAATTTTATCTGTAGAAGATGTTGACCAGCGACCAACCGCCGATAACGGCAAAACCTGCAAGTGAGAGCCATAGCATTGCACCGTTTGTAGTTTTTTTCTCGATCCACTCCTGTATTGCTTTTCGTGGATAAAGTGTCTTGCCGCATATGTGTATTCTTGGCAACCCATGCATACGCTTGAGATTCTCTATTACATTATGGTATTTCCTGGCATTGCTTACATGCGGAATACGCAGAAAGATGATAAGTTCTCCTTCTGTTAACAACTCAGGGCACAGCGCAAATTCTCCGTTGCCATCAGATAAAACGGCCGGACCGACAAGCAAACAGCTATTGTTTTGCCCATTTTCTGTTAACATGGCCTTATCCTCATTTCCTTTCTTTAAATAATTATTATCGCATTCTGCGGGTTATCTCTTAGAAATGTAATTGCTCCATATGCCACGACATGATGAAGTTTGTCAGGACTGTTTTCCTGTAATTGAGAAGGCATTACCTCCTTCGGAATATGGGTAAGTATGAGAACGATCGTTGTGAAAGTAACTGCAAGGACCAGCCACTTGATGTTGAAATAATTGTTAAGTTTCAGCATTCAGATTCCCTAAATAACTATGTGGACGATTATTATTATAATGCAGCCGATAGTGGCGGTACAGGAATTTCCGTCCCGCAAGAGACTCAAAGGCGGCAAGATGAAGGGCAAGAGTTTTGGCCGCCTCATTACCCTGCATAAGCTGTTTGTGCTCGATGTGGAACTCCCGCAGCGAAACCGCAAGCAATCCATCTGTCCGGGCATCTTGGATCTGGATCTGTTTTTGGGCTGCGAGTAACTGAGCCTCTCTTTTTGTCCTAAAGCTTCTGCTGTGCCTTTTACCCTCGCCGGAAAACCAGCGGGCCACCCAGCAAAATGACCTCTTCTTTGGCCATTTGCTTTTGGCAAGCGGCTGGCCTGATGGGTCTACGGGGACTGGTTCAAGATACTTACGATACCCTCCAACCTTTTTATTCACCATCACAACACCTCCTGGTTTATCGTGAGCATTCTTACAGGACTAAGTTACTGGTTCTATATTAAAAGTATAAACCATAGGTCAAAGCAAGACAATAAAGAGTCTAAAAAAAATGAGGTTCATCTGGTTATCCGGATGAACCGAAAGTTAAAGGGGGCAATATTGGTGTGGCTGATCGTTACCATACATTTGCTGAAAAATGCAAGATTGTATGGTAACTATTGGTTAAGCACACATAGCCGGGGCTAAAAAAAGCTATTTTAAGACTAAATCTTCGTTCTTTCTTAGCCGATATATATTGCAGTATTTTATCATATATGATAATATATTGCAATGAAGTATGTGGATTTGTTAAATCGAGTGGCAGATATGCCATGTTTTACGACCAGGTTTCTGGCTGCGGGGGGGAATCTACCCCAAATCAGGCTGCAGCTTAGCCGGTGGGTCAAAGGAGGAAGGCTCATCAAGCTGCATAAAGGGCTATATACCTTGTCAGAGCCATATAGAAGGATTAAGCCGGAACCATTCTCTATTGCCAACAGTCTCAAGTCCGCTTCGTACGTGAGCCTTCAGTCGGCCCTGGCCTGGTACGGTTTGATCCCGGAGTTTGTGCCGGTGGTTACGAGCGTTACTACTGGTAGGCCCAGGCTAATCGAAACGCCAATGGGCCGATTTGATTTCCGGCACATCAATAAGAGATTTTTCTGGGGATATCAGCGGATCGAATTAACGGCTGGACAAACGGCATTTATTGCCCGGCCGGAAAAGGCAATACTCGACCTTGTGTATTTGACGCCCGGTGGCGATAAAGAAGATTTTATTGAAGGGCTGAGAATTCAAAACGTTGAGCAAATTGATAAAGCGGTTCTCAGGGAATTTTCCGAGAGGTCCCAAAGTCCAAAGCTAAAGTGGGCCTTTCAAAATATCGAGAGAATTATCGACAGAGGTGAAGGTATTGAGCTATGAAAGATTATTTAAGGCAACTGATTGGAGCAATTGAGGACACAAACCTTGCCAGATGTATTACCCGTGAATATCTTCAGGCAAGATTTCTTGAGTGCCTCCAGGAAAACGGGGCTTTTGTAAATTGGGTATTTGTAGGTGGAACGGCCTTGAGCTTCCTGTATCTGATGCCGCGCTTCTCTGAGGATCTGGATTTTTCTCTTGCTGTGCCGGGTATTGAGGATAGTTTTACGGAACTTGTGAAAAAAGCTAAGGCCAGTTTCCAGGCAGAAGATTATTCTGTATCCATCAAGGCGAAAACCGAGAAAACAGTTAAGTCAGCATTTATAAAATTTGATGGCTTACTTTTTGAAATTGGCCTATCGCCTCATCGTTCAGAGGTTATTTCAATCAAAGTAGAAATCGATACAAATCCGCCTCCTGGAGCCAACCTGGAAACGAGTGTTGTAAGAAGGCATTGCCTGTTGAACTTGCAGCATTATGATAAAAGCTCTTTGCTTGCGGGCAAGCTCCATGCCTTACTTACACGCAAATATGTCAAGGGTAGAGATGTGTATGACTTGATGTGGTATCTTTCGGATAGAACCTGGCCTGAGCCCAATTTATTGCTATTAAATAATGCCTTAAAACAGACCGGCGGGTCTGGACCGGAAATGACGGCGACTAACTGGAGAAAAGAAACTGCTCTGAGAGTTTCTCAATATGACTGGCATAAGGTTAATGCAGATGTCCGTCCCTTCCTTGAAAAACAGGAGGAGTTGAAAATTCTCACTAAGCAAAATTTGATTAAATTATTAAACGCCGGCTCTTAGCAAGTATGTTTATATCCGGGCGGTCAAGGGTGACTCACTTCTTAAAAGTCGAAATATCTTACTTTTACCTTCGTGGAAAACCAGCGAGCCACCGCTGAGAACCTGAGCTAAGGCATCGTTCATAAGTCCCTTGCACGCAAATGCTAATGGCTATTTGCGCCGCCACGCTGAGAAGGCAAATAGATGTCCTCGATGGCTATTATCAATGGCAAATGCCTTCCGACTTGCTTCTTCAATACGTTCACAGATCCCTGTCAGTTGGGATCTACTTGCCTGTCATCTTGCTCATGGTCGGGCGGGTTGTCTGTGTCCGGGCGATTTTGTTTGAGCCTTCTTTTTGATTCGCGAATTCTGTAGCTGGGACCATTGGATTCCATGATGTGAACCCGATGTGTGAGGCGCTTAAAATTGAAAGTTGATGGGGGCTGTGAGATTATTTGAGATAGTGTAAGTAGATTTCGGTAGCAATGAAAAAAGGGCTGCAAGTCCCGATTAGGTCGGGACTCGCAGCCCTTCATATTCGTGTTCCCAGATAGCTCATATTGTTCTACGTCTTTTCAGCCAGCCGACAAGGCCTGCGCCAATGCTGCCTAACAGAATTGCCCCGGGTGCGGGGATGGCATTAAACTGCAAGTCGTCGATTGCGAAAAAGTCTCCGGTGATCACGAGACGCGAAATATCATAAATGCCTCTGGTTATCACCGCATAGACATTAGTTCCTGCAGCTACTGTGTGTGACTCGAGCAGACTGCCGACGCTATCATAAACGCTAAAAGTCTCGGTGCCTCCTGAGTTGTTCGCAATGCCGATTCCGACCATGCTGGCGGGCAGAGCCAGATCAATCTGAATGGTGCCGTCCCAGCCCCCAGGCACACCACTAACTTCATAGGTCCCGCCGGTCCCAATGTAATTCGGCGGGCTTTGACTACCGCTGTATCGTGCGAAAAGTGTGCCTGCGCCTGTCAATTCGGTAATAGAGGCAACGCCCGCAGATACATAATCGTTCCACAAAACTTGAGTCCCGGCCGCCTTGTCATCAAAATTTACCAATGTCCCAAAGGTGGGCGAAAGACTGGGACTGGGTGTACCATAACTTATAGCCGCATTAGCAACTGGGGTACCGACGGCGAACATCAATCCTGCTGCTACACAAATTGTAATTAACTTTTTCATAATACGTTCCTCCTTTAATCTTATGTGGCAGGCAAGCAAGAAAAAAGGGCCATCCACACGCCAGGATAGGCCGAAAACTAATGAGAACCGTTCCAGTCCGATTATATTCTTTTGGGCCGATTTGTGAGTCAAGAATACCCCTCAAGACAAGTCCGCCG
>JBDRTM010000102.1:0-10316 GCA_043824065.1 Planctomycetota bacterium
AAAAAGAGTAACTATGCTTACCGGCGACCGGAATGAGGTGGCCAGCCGTGTTGCTGCTGAGCTGAACTGTACCGATTTTAAGGCACATTGTCTGCCTCAGGACAAATTAGCGATTGTAGAGCAGATTAAAAAAGACGGCCATACTGTTGTAGTTGTCGGTGACGGAATAAACGACGCCCCCGCTTTGGCAGCAGGTGATTTAGGTATTGCTATGGGTGCTGCCGGCAGTGACGTGGCCATAAATTCTGCGTCGATTGCCCTGATGAGCGACGACTTGAGGCGGCTGCCTTTCCTTGTCCGGCTTTCTCGAAAAACGAGAAGAGTTATTACTCAGAATCTCGGCTTTGGAATATTATTTGTCATTCTCGGCATCACGGCAGGAGCGGCGGGATGGCTGCCGGCGATTTACGCTGCGGCCTTGCATTTTGCCGGCTCACTGATTGTCGTCTTCAACAGTGCTCGACTCGTCCGCTATGGTGAGGAGCTCGACCACGAACCCCACGCGTGAAGCTTGAGGTGAAATATGAAATACGCTTTTGTCATTCTGAGCGCAAGCGAAGAATCTGGCTAACGAAGAGGAGATTCTTCACTTCGCTACGCTCCGTTCAGACCTGTCCTCGAGCAAAGCGAAGGAATGACAAAGGTTCGATATACGAGATACGAAACTATGGAATACGCTGTCGAAACTTTCTCTTTGACCAAGATTTTTTCCGACTGGTGGGGACGGGCCAAGGTTTATGCTGTGGACGACCTGAATTTACAGGTTCGTTACAACGAGGTCTTCGGCCTTTTAGGCCCAAACGGCTCAGGCAAAACAACCACCCTCAAGATGCTGTTAGGCTTACTTTATCCGACAAAGGGAAGGGCTTTGGTTCTTGGCGGTGACGGAGCAGACCCTAAAATCAACTCCAGAATCGGTTTTTTGCCTGAGGAGTCCTATCTTTACAGGTACTTGAACGCCCGCGAAACGCTGGATTTCTACGGCAGATTATTTGGCTTACCTGCCAAGGTGCGAAAAATGCGTATCGAAGCTCTTCTCGATATGGTCGGTTTAAAGGCCGTCGCAAACAGACCTGTTGGGACGTTTTCGAAAGGTATGGCACGCAGGATCGGCCTGGCCCAGGCACTGATAAATGACCCTGACTTACTTATATTGGATGAGCCGACAACCGGACTCGACCCTATCGGAACAAGGCAGATAAAGGATTTAATCCTGAAGCTTGTAGAACGCGGCAAGACAGTTTTACTTTGCAGCCACCTGCTTGCGGACGTCGAAGATGTATGCGATAGAATCGCAATTCTCTACGGCGGTAAAATCCAGAGCCAAGGCCACGTTCGAGACCTCTTACAGCAGACAAATAAGAGGCAAATTACTACTGATGCTATAAGCGATACCACCATGGAGAAGATAAAGCAGCTAATTGAGGACGAAGATGCCGACTGTGTAGTAACTTCTCCGATGGACAAACTCGAGACATTTTTCATCAAAACCGTGGCAGCCGCTCAACAACAGGCCCAGACCACAAGCGGCGCAGTCAGCACTACTAAAATCGGCGATTTTCTCACACGGCAAACCACTGCCGAAGATATACTCGATAAACTCGTCTCTGCGCCGGTATCAAAAGAGAGTTTGCCGGAATCGCCAACAACAGAGAAGGTTGTCCCCGTTGAAAGTCTCACACCCCAACCCGATGAACAGCTGCTTAGTAAACTGACCGCCTCGGCCGAGCCGTCACAGCCTGAACCCGTTGTTAGAGACGAGTCCCGCCCATCTGATGGGCTGGACGAGAAAGTTACAACACAACCGGTCGAATCCGAAGCCGCCCAGGCCGAGCAGATCAACAAAAGTATTTTAGAAAAGCTCACAGGCCGCTCAAGGCCTCAACGCGAGGACGAAGAGCAAACTGACAAATTACAGGCAGGAGATGTAGGCGATGCATAGTATCTGGGCTGTCGCCACAAATACTATAAAGCAGGCCGTGCGAATGAAAGTGGCCGCTGTTTTTCTAATCCTGCTGCTCGTCCTGCTTCCCGTTATGGGTTTTTCCGCAACAGGCGACGGGACACTGAAAGGCAGGCTGCAGACCTTCGTAAGCTACGGTCTTTCGCTGACCAGTATTTTGCTCTGTTTGCTCACAATTATAATCTCAATTTATTCGGTAACCAGCGACATTGAGCAAAGACAGATATATACGGTTATCACCAAGCCCATTCGCCGGTCTCAGTTTCTTTTAGGCAAACTGCTCGGCGTAGTATTATTAGATGTGATTTTGCTCAGTTTGTTTGCAGCTATAATATACACCATTACTATTTACACACCGCAATTTTTCAACGCAACCGAGACTGAGCGTATCCAGGCCAACAACGAGTTTTTTACGGCGCGGGCCGCTTTAGCCGTCCCCGCACTCGATGTCTCCCAGGAGGTAAAAGATAGATACGAGCAGCTTGAAAGAAGCCGCGAATTGCCCGAAGGTATCTCGTATAAAGAAATAATCGCCGAGCTTGCAATGCAACAACAACTTGCCAAACGAGCCGCTGATGTCGGTCAGGTGCTGGTCTGGGAATTCGATAACGTTAAGCCTCTTGCCCAAAGTATGTTTATAAAATTCAAATACGATGTTGCGGTAAACCCGCCGGATATGCAGGTCTATGGCAGATGGTTTGCAGGTGACTACCAATACATCAGGTACGGCACGGAAAGCAAAACCCCGGTTTATGACCGTATTCATAAACACTCGGTCCGAAATTTTCACGAAATAGAGGTCCCCGCTGATGTCGTACCCGAACATGGCCATCTGGCCGTCGCATTCCAGAACGCCCCTCTAAACAACACGGTCATAATCTTTCCGCCGGATGGTATAGAGGTGCTTTATAAAGCCGATACCTTCACCGGCAATTTCGTAAGGGCCGTTCTCTTAATCCTGTCTCGTTTGATTTTCTTGGCCTGCTTAGGCATATTAGCTTCGACTTTCCTCTCATTCCCCGTGGCTATACTACTTTGTCTTTTTCTTTTTTCCACGGCAAGCGTCAGCGGTTTTGTTATCGAATCCTTCAGCTACCTCAGTGAAAACATTAGTGTAATCTATTCTTACACCATTAAGTGGATAATTCAGCTTTTACCACAGTTTGATAAATTTAATCCTACAATATTCCTGGTTCCTGCGCGATTATTGAGCTGGTCTTTATTGGCCAGATGCGCTGGCGTTATGGTTTGTATCAAAGCATTTTTGCTGCTGGTTATTGCCTTGGTTATTTTCAGTTATAGAGAAATTGCGAAAATTATAGTCTAAAATCGAGCATCGAGCGTTTTTTGGCATCGATTGCTTTTTGTCATTCCCGCGCAAGCGGGAATCCACCATATCGTCATCTTTCTGGATTCCTGCTTTCGCAGGAATGACGTTATTGAGTATCGAGAATGCATTTGCGTGACAGAATAATCTTGTTTGTTTGTATAGTTCTGGCGGTTGGTTTGCTTATCGGCGCCGGTATGCAGCTTGATTCCATAAATCGCCGGCGTCAGGATATGAATCTGATAATCGACAAGCCTGAGAATATTCCTCCTTCACTGGCATTTGCAACGATAGCAACTGGCGCTTTTCGCGGGCTTCTCGTAGATATTTTATGGATGCGGGCGGATAAGCTAAAAGAGGAAGGCCAGTTCTTCGATGCAAGGCAGCTTGCAGAATGGATAACCATCTTACAGCCTCGTTTCGCATCGGTCTGGGAGTTCCACGCCTGGAATATGGCTTATAACATCTCCGTTGCCATACCCGCAACCCAGCCGGACCAAAGATGGCGATGGGTCAAAAACGGCTACGAGCTGCTTCGCGACGAGGCCATCGATAAATTTAAGCTCAAAAACATTACGCTTTACCGCGAGCTCGGCAGAATATTCCAGCACAAAATCGGCGGCATCTCTGACGATGCACACAAATATTACAAGCTGCAATTGGCATTAGCAATGGAACCGTTACTTGGCCCCGCAGACAACGCATATTTCGATTTACTTGCCGAAGCACCGGTCATCTGGCAGGAAATCAAAAGTGACCCGAATATAAGTCCTCTAATCAAGGCCATTAAATCAGCAGACAACGCTTTTTCTGATGATAATCAGTTTGTAAGCAATTATTTATCTTTAAGGCAAGACTCCAGAAGGTTCAATCCCGCCGCCGGTAAGACAATAGATGATTTCAGAGGTACAAAAGCACTCGATAAGTTTGACACTTTCGCCAAGGCCTGGCAGTTACGTAAAGCCTGGAAACTTGACCCGGTTTTAATACGGGAGATAAATAGAACCTACGGCCCTATCGACTGGAGCGACCCGAATACACATTTGCCTTTGGATTGGCGGCACCCCGACAGTCACGCAATTTACTGGGCCATCAAGGGTCTGGAAATAGCTGCGAAAGAACAGAAGAGTGAAATTGAGGTGAGTGAGGTCAACACCGACCGTATCGTAGCCCATAGTCTGCAGAACCTCTTCCGCAACGGCAAAATATTCATTTATGAGTTATCGCTTCCAGCATCCTCGGAAGATATCTCTCAGGAACCTCAGATGCAGATATTAAAGGAAGTATTTTTACGACCGGATTTGAGGATGTTCGAGCCATATAACAGCTCAGTGCTTGCGATTCTGAAAAAATATAAAGAAGCCGAAGATGAAGGCCGCTATCAAACCCTTCAGAACGGCCACCGGAATATGCTCATAAACGCCGTGCTTTCCTTCTATCAGGCGGGACATAAAGGTCATGCACAAAAAATTTATAATCAATTGAGGAAACTGTACCCATTAGAGAAGTTTAAGGTCCCGCTCGTAGTTTTTGCACGACAGCGTTTTGCCGAAGAGCTCGAAAGCATAGGCATAAATGACGCAAAAGAGCAGATAATCTTCCTTCTGAGGGAAAGTTACTACTTATATGCAATCCGTGATGACAACGCGGCAGCCGGCAGAGAAAAAATGGCGGAAGAGATTTATAACTACTACCAGTCGAAATATAGTGATGAAAACAGGATTGACCTGCCCGATTTCAAGCTGTTACGATACTTTGCGTTGTTTGATTTTCTTAACGACCAGCAATATCCACCTTACTTAAGACAGACCCTGCTTAGCCGGATAAGAATCGAAAGGCCGGAGCTTTTCAAGCAATTAGAGGCCGAGGAGGAAAAACTCAGGAAACAAGCAGAACAAGCAAAATGACCCGGCACCCTTTGAGCTTAATGTCCCTTTCGGGGAATGGGAGAAAATCCCTCGCCTTTTTGGTTCCAGGTACGCCGGGTCAGGATGTTAGAAAAAGTATTGTGCGCCAAATGGCCACAGTATCAGTAAGGTGTAGGGCCGCTTCAAAGATGGTACCAAATCGTCTTTTATTTGGCGACAGCTTTGATCGGCCCGGCAGCAGCAGCGAAACCTTTTAGTTTTAGAACAAGCAATCTCCCTCCCTCGAAGAGGGTGGGCAGGGAGATTGCGGTCGTGCCAATAAGATGGATGCTTATGAGCAGAAGGCGGTTTCGTTGAGGCGTCAGCCTTTTATCCCACCCTCTTTGGTTCCGGCTCGTCCGGCTTAGGGAATAATACAATTGTGCTCGCAATGACTCAACAAAAACGTTAACGAACCGTCGTTCGGTAAGTGCTGATTATATAAAATTATGACGTCAAGAATCCTGCTTGTAAATCCACCCATCTATGACTTTGCTGCTTATGATTTTTGGCTCAAGCCCTATGGTATGCTGAGCGCCGCAGGAATCCTGCGCGGCAAGGCGAATTTCAAGCTCTTCGATTACCTCGACCGTATCCATCCTTTCACAGTAAGACAAAAGGAGTTAGAATCCGACCAATGGGGTCGAGGCCGATTTCACTTTGAGAAGATTCCAAATCCCTTATGCCTCGAAGCAATCCCACGATACTTTCGGCGATTCGGTTTACCTCGCAGTATATTCGAGGAATTTGCAGCAAAAGAGGGACCGTTCGATTTTGTTTTTGTCCAGACGACAATGACCTACTGGTATAAAGGCGTCGAGGAAGTTATCGAAGATATTCGCAAAGTATGGCCGAAAGCGAAAATTGTATTGGGCGGTAACTACGTAACGCTTTGCAATAGCCACGCAGAAAAATTAGGGGCGGATATTTTAGTGCGAACTAATGAACCGGAGCCGCTCTGGAAATATTTGGGAATCAGCCCGGACTTGAACCAACCGGCGTTGTGGGAGGCTTATGATAAGCTAAACGTTGGTGTGCTGAAGCTCACCGAAGGCTGTCCATTTAAGTGCACTTACTGCTCGGTGCCGAAGGTTTACAGCCAATTCAAAACGCGACCGCTGGAACACTCTTTAGCTGAGTTAGAGCTATTGTGCCGGCTTGGGGCCGAGAATATCGCCTTTTATGACGACGCTTTGCTGTTCGAGGCTGAAAAGGTTTTTATTCCATTTTTGAATGAGGTCGTAAAGCGCAACATAAAAGTGAGCTTCCACAGCCCAAATGCCCTTAACGCCCGCTTCATTACCAGAGAGTTGGCTGAGCTTATGGTGCGGGCTGGCTTTAAGACTTTCTATTTGGGATTTGAGAGCGCTTCTCAACAATGGCAGAAACGCACCGGCTCGAAAGTCTTGTCCGATGAGCTTGTACAGGCTTCTCAATACCTTATTGAGGCAGTCCACAGGATGCCTTACGGCAGCGCCGGGCCTGCAAGCATCACGGCATATCAAATCCTCGGACATCCTCATATTGATATTCAGCAGCTCGAAGCTTCGATGCGTTTTGTCAATAGCTTGGGTATTCGCGGGATGTTAGCTGATTTTTCGCCGATCCCCGGAACGCCTGACGGTGAATACTGCCGGCGATGGGTAGATATGGATGAGCCATTAATGCACAACAAGACCGCATTCCCAATTATCTTCCTCGGCTTCGATGAAGTAAACCGCCTAAAAGACCTCCAGCGAAAACTCAATCGCTCACTACCTAATATCCAGACGCATTGATTTTGAAAAGCCGAGTTGATATACTTAGTTGTCGATTTAAGATTTCAAATTGAATTGTAGAAAAGACCAAATGTCATTTCGACCGAAGCGATGCTTGGCATCGCGAAGTGGAGAAATCTATTAAAAACAGATAAATGAATTTACCAAATATCTGAAGACCAGTCGATTCGCAGGTCACAAGTTCCAGAATTAACAATATGAAATCTGAAATATGTAATCTGAAATTTCTAATACAGAGCTTTGGGTGCCAAATGAACAAGCTCGACACGGCATTGGTTACCTCTGCGCTTAAGGAAGCAGGTTTTGACTTAACCGAAAGCGTTAAAGAAGCCGATGTTGTTTTGATAAATACCTGCTCAGTCCGCGAGCACGCAGAACAGCGGGTCCTTTCACATCTGGGACATCTAAAACACATAAAAAAATCCCGGCCTGATATGGTGGTCGGCGTCATCGGCTGTATGGCACAACGGCTCGGCGATAAACTGCTCGAACACGAAGCGGTCAATATAGTTTGCGGCCCGACACAAATCCCGCAAATAGCCGACCTTCTAAAACAAGCTTTTGAAAGAAATGAAAAATGCCTGGCGGTAACGGAAAAAATCCTGCAAAAAACTTCTGAAAACCAAAATCAGACCCTCGAAGAATTCGAATCCGCCTACGGCATCGAGTCCAGCACCAATTTTCACAGCTCAACCACCTGTTCACAATGCCAGCGAGATAAAAACCGTCCCCACCATAAATTACGGCAAAGCTCTTTAAAAATTGGTGCTGGACAAATCCCGTCCCAGGCTTATGTCCGGGCGATGCGAGGCTGTAATAATTTCTGTGCGTATTGCATTGTGCCATACGTTCGCGGGCCGGAAGTGTGCCGAACGCCTGAGGCCATAATCGAGCAGATAAAAAGATTAGCGTCTCAGGGAGTAAAGCAGGTTACGCTGTTAGGCCAGACGGTAAATTCATACAAATACAAAAAGGGCGAGAGAACATACTGTCTGGCTGATTTGCTCGATGCGGCAAGTAACATCGAGGGTATCGAATGGCTCAAGTTCGTTACCAGTTACCCGTCTGATGAATTCTTCGACGAGATTCTACAGGTTATGGCTGATTCGCCGAAGGTATGTAACTATCTGCACCTACCGGCACAAAGCGGCTCTGATAAAATCCTGCGTGCGATGAATCGCCACTATAGCAGCCGTTGGTATCTGGAGCTTCTTGCCAAGGCCAGAGCCATTGTGCCGGGTATTACGATTGCAGGCGATTTTATCGTGGGCTTTCCGGGCGAAAGTGAAGATGATTTCCAAGCCACTGTGGAACTGCTCGAAAAAGCGCGATACAGAAATTGTTTCATTTTCAAATACTCACCTCGGCCGGGCACAACAGCCGACAAAAGATTGGAAGATACCGTACCCGCCGAAGTAAAGCAAAAACGAATTGCCGAGCTGCTCGCAGTGCAGGAGAAAATAAGCGACCAGCTAAGCCGGGAATTTATGGACAAAGAAATTATAATTTTGGTAGAAGGGTTAAGTAAAAAATCCCACCTAAATATAGTTGACAGCGGAAACAATCCACAACTGGTCGGCAGGACTGCAACAGATTACATAGTTGTCTTTAACGGGCCGGTGTCACTGGCCGGCCAGTTTGCAAAAGTAAAAATCATAAAGACCAGCCCGCTGACACTCTTCGGCGAACTTATTTGATTACCTTATTTTCCGAACAAGGCCGAAGGTATCTGGAAGACACAGAAATAGCCGAACACCAAAAAAGCGATAATCAATCCCACGGCAAACACCCGGCTCGGCCTAAGGACCGCATACGCCTCCTTCGAAAGCAATTTCGGCATCACCACAAACAGCCCAATCCCAACCCAGATTGCCTGCAGCGGTGTCAAAAGTAAGCCGTCAAGTATCGCGGCGAACTGCACGAGGAATACCGGCTTTTCCTTAAAACAGAAGACCAGAATCATATTCGTACAAATAAAGAAAAGAAGAAAGAGCCTGAACTGGGTCTTCCAGGCAAACTTTTTACCGAATCCCGGTATGCAAATCCTGAACGAATCGGCCAGCAGCCGCGGCCAGCCCGCCAATTGTCCTATCTGTGTGGAAATCAGCGCTGCCGTCCCCGCCAACATAAACAGAAATCCACCGGCGGCCCCCCATCTAGATGAGAAAAGATTCGACAGCTCGATAGCAACCTGCGGACCTTCCGGGGCTATTTGGGCCGGTCTTAAGATACCCGCACCGGCGATAAAAAACGCACCTGTAACCACAATCCCGATTACCATCGCCAAAGATGAATCGACATATAGCACGCGGCACCAGCCTTTTATCTTTTCCGCCGCATCTCGGCTCATCCGCTCAAGGCTCGACACATCCGCAGGCCTGCCGTAACCCCTGCCCGCCGCCGCGCCATAACCGGCCCCTAACACCCAGTACGTGTACCACACCTGGCTGGCAAAGCCACCTGCACTCCAGCCCAACAGCGGCAATATCTCCTTCCACGGATTCTCACCGACCCCTTCAATCGCGGTCGCCCATTCGGGAACCTGCGGAATGTTAGGCGTTAAACTTCTCAGAAATGCTGTAAACCCGGGAAAAACGTGGGCGGCAACATATAGGATACCTAAAACTATAACGAGGACAAAGATGCTCATTGCTATCTTTAACACATCGAACACCCCCGACCAGACTATGCCGACCGCAATAAAAGTAACGAGCCACCCGGACAAACCCGCGCCGATTGGGATTATACTATTGACAAAAACCCCCGCCGCCGTGGCCAGAGCGCCTATGGAAAAGGCCGCACTTGCGAACTGAGCAACTAATATAATCCAAACCGCCCAGTGCTTCGGCCCCGGTATCCTCTCACACATATCAATCATACCCTCGCCCGTGCACACCGTGTACCGCGCTCCGCTCATACCTATCCAGAATTTAAGGAATATACCTAAGACTATCGCCCAGAGCACCGTCATACCCAGAATCGCGCCTGTACGTGTCGCAAGGATGACCTCGCCCGAGCCGATATACTCAGCCGCCCACACCATTGAAGGCCCCAGCAGCGCAAATACCGCAAGACCCACAGGCGGTTTCTTGATTGTTATCTCGTTGGCTTGTGCTTCAATTTCTCCCATAGTGTCTAAACCTCAATTGAGTGACTATTATTGCTGCTGAGTTCACAACTTGAACTAACTTACCGGTTTGCAAACGCAGTGTCCATAATAAATGAAAAAATCCGCGAACTACAGCTAACGGCGCGGCACCCAGGCGGTGGTACGGCCGCCTACGACATCAAACTCGATTCGTTTGCCGTCAATTGTCGGCTGGGAACTCTTATACCAGCGG
>JBDRTM010000103.1:0-4482 GCA_043824065.1 Planctomycetota bacterium
TCGGTAAATCAATATTGCAGCCCAGCCTGCGAACGCCTTGTTCCACTATTTCTTGAGCTTTGCCGGGTGTGAACTTCCCGCAGCATTACGCCACATCTGGGTCGTAGGTTCATAGCGGGGGCGCGTTTCGAACCTACGACCACCCTTTATTTCAGGCATTTTCAGATCAGTAATAAATAGATCGCATTCTTGAGTGTGCATCGCTGAAGGCATCTGGATGGAGGCACAAAGCAAGTGGCTTCGATGTCAAGACTTCCCAGCGTTTCGCCGATTGCCTCAAGCACCTTCAGCTCATCATCAACAACGAACACATGTTGTTCTGTGTTACCTGTCATAGTCAGTCGGTCGAAAAGTCGAATGGATCCGTAATGCTGGATAAGGGCTGCCCGCTCCACAACTGCTGTGTTATCTGCGGGAGCCTTCGCCGGGCACCCTCTACAATCTCAGGATAAGTAGATGTGGAAGGGATGTCTTGCATACCGACAGAGCGTTCAATTGTATCCGAGCGCATGTATGGCATCATTGTCTCCTCAATCTTCAGTCGTTACACTGTTGAAGCAGCCATTCGTAAAGCTCTTTGTTCCTATAGGTTCTGCCAGCAATGTTGTGACCGGCACCTTGATAAATCGTGAATGTGACTTTTCCTCCACAGGCCTTCAAGTCCTCAACCATCTTTTTGACCTCAGAGAATAGAACAACCTTGTCCTGATCACCATGAAACGCCCAGACCGGTACATCCTTGATTCTGCTTATCCTCTCAGGATGTCCATAGGTTCCGCATACAGGCACGATTGCAGCAAATCAGGATTTTCGGTAGGGACAGTTACGAAAGCCTCTTTCTTACAGATGCCAGCCATCACGATATCCGATGTGAAGGAGCTCATTGGCAGCATCGTTGTTCTTAAACTTTAGGTTTTCGGCATCCCATCGGAGCTTCTGATCTTTCACTCGAATTGCGATCATGCCCAGAAGCACCATCTCAGTCAATGCCCCACCGTACTCAAAATTCGAGCTTGCCGGTCTGCCTTCTTTGCACGCACGCAACCAGTCGCCTTCATGGCTGTTATTGACTCTCGGTATTGTCTTTTCAGGCCTTTTGTATGCGCGCATTTTCGTTTCAGGAACGATTCGCAATCCACCGGCACCATGTGAGCCGTGCAGTATACACCCTTTATCGCCAATAATAAAAGAACCGCTGCCTGGTATTTTTCGGCCTTTTTCCAGCTCATCCGGAATCGGAGGAAGCAGTCTGCCATCATACCAGGTTAATTTGACGGGAGGTCTGTTCCCACGAGCGGGGAATTCGTAGCGAACAATTGAGGCCCTTGGGAAAGTTTCGGAGCTGACTTCCTGCTGCCAATGAGTCGTAGTGGCCTGAATGCTCTCCGGGGCGCCAAGATCCAATGCCCAAAACGCAGGATCGATTATGTGACAGCCCATATCGCCCAAAGCCCCCGTTCCGAAATCAAGCCATGCCCTCCATTTCAGCGGGTGATATTCGGGATGATACGGCCTGTATGGTACCGGCCCTAACCATAAATCCCAATCAAGCGATTCCGGCACCGCAGGGGTATCTGTGGGTCTTGCCCTTACTGCAAAATCCGACCAAGGATCGCCGCCGACCGGCCTGTCCGTCCAGGCGTAAACTTGCGTCACATTTCCAATCGCACCGTCAGCAAGCCATTCCTTCAGTAAACGGATCTGCTCAGAGGAGTGTCCCTGATTACCCATCTGAGTCTGGACCTTATATTTGCGGGCGGCCTCTGTTATCTTTCGGGCTTCATAAACGGTATGGGTCAAGGGTTTTTGACAATATACATGTTTTCCCGCCTCTATGGCAGCCATGGTGATTACCGCATGAGTATGATCCGGTGTAGCAATGACAACGGCGTCGAAATCCTTTTGTTTCTCGAACATGACCCGGTAATCTTTGTGCACCTTGGCCTTTGGATATCTCTTGAAGGTTTTTGCAGCATAATTGCTGTCAACATCGCACAACGCGACGATATTCTCATTTTCACACTGTCTCAAATTGCCGCCGCCCATACCACCGACACCAATACCGGCAATATTGAGCTTCTCGCTCGGCGGCGTATGCGCCGGACCGCCCAGCACATGCCGGGGGACAATTACAAACGCCGAAGCAACCGTTGTAGCCTTGAGAAATTCACGCCGGCTGATCTGTTTTTTGATTTTATTAACTTTTGCCATGGACAAATCCTTTCTATTGCTCTGTTGAAGAGCCACAAAAACTGTCATTCTGAACGGAGCGCAGCGGAGTGAAGAATCTCTTTATGGCCCAAGAAATGAGATTCTTCGGCTTCGCCTCAGAATGACAGCCCACGTTTTCAACAGAGCACCTTTCTATCTTCTTTTTGGTGTATATTAACAAATTCACACTTATAATTCAAGGTTTCAGACCGTCTTGCGGTGGGACCCACCCAAGAAATTTCAAAGTTTGCCCTTTATCATAGCCATTGAAGCGTTTAAAATCGAAAACTATTTAATGACGAGGAAACACAAACGGGCTAAAAGGCTCGCTTCGGCCACTCGCTGAAGTTCAAATTCGCTGGTGTGCCGCAGGGACAAAGTATACTTATTGGTGTGATAACATTTAAGAACGATGAGATCGAAAGGAGGACTTGATGTTTCGCAAAACTCTTGTCATAGCCGGATTCTTTGTAAACATTCTTCTGTCACCGGGAGGAGGATTAGCCGCCGAATTGTTGGTTGGAACGGCAGTGGCTGATATTACTCCCACAGGGCCGATTGCTGTATCCGGCCAATTTCATTTGCGAATCGCCAAAACAGTCGAAACACCGATCACCGCAAATGTAATTGCGTTGGAGTCTCGTGAAGAGGGCTTGTCCCGCGATGTGGCGATCATGGTCTCGTGCGACCTGCTGTACATTCCCTCAGAGGTTCTGGAGCTTGTCCGCAAAGTTGTACGAGAACGTCTGCCGGATTTGGATACTAAGAAGCTGTTTCTCAATGGTACGCACACGCATACGGCCCCCGTGTTATTGCTCGATAAATACCCAATTCCAAGCGAGGGAGTGATACAAGTTGAACAATATCGCTCCTTCCTCACTCAGCGTCTCGCGGATGCGATAGTTCAGGCCTGGAACAGGCGAAGAGCGGGAAGCGTTACCTGGGGACTTAGCCATGCTGTTGTGGCCTATAACCGACGTGCCGTATACGCTGACGGCTCAGCGCGGATGTATGGCAAGACTGACATAGCTGAATTCCGAAATCTCGAAGGATGCGAGGACCACGATGTCAACACGTTGTTTTTCTGGAACGATTTAGGTAAGCTCGTAGGTACCGTAGTCAACGTCTCTTGCCCCTCGCAGGAGGTCGAGTCGAGGTCTGCTGTCAACGCCGATTTCTGGCATCCGGTACGAAAGGCCTTGCGGGAGCGATATGGTGAGCAGTTGTGCATATTGGCTTGGACCGGTGCTTCCGGGGATCAATCGCCGCATCTGATGTACAGAAGAGCGGCCGATGAACGGATGCGCAGGCTCCGAGGCCTGGACCGTTTGGACGAGATTGCACGTCGCATCGTAAGGGCTGTGGACGATGCCTATGAAACCGTGAAGAATGATCGACACTGGATGTTCCTCTAATCCATAAGATAGATACGATTCAGCTGCCGATGCGTCTGGTCACTGAAACAGAATACATCGAAGCAAAAGCAGCAGTCGAAAAGGCCACTGCCCAGATCGAGCAGAATTCTGAAGCAGCCGTGCGGGAGTATCCACGGAAGAAATGGTATGAGATGACGGTCAACCGATTCAATCGACAAAGGACAGACCCGAAACCAACGTACGAGATGGAATTGCATGTCCTGCGGATCGGAGATGTCGCCGTATGCACAAACTCCTTTGAGCTGTTTACGGACTATGGCATTCGAATGAAAGCCCGCAGCGAAGCGGTTCAGACATTTATCGTGCAATTGGTCGGGCCGGGAACTTATCTCCCCACGGAGAAGGCGATTCGGGCAGGCCACTACAGCGCCGTTGTCCATAGCAGTCTGGTCGGCCCGGAAGGCGGAAATGTACTTGTCGAACGGACCGTGAATATCATAAACTCACTCTGGACAGAATCCAACGGTGTCCCGTGAGCGATACGAATGAGAGGAATCTATTGGAAAATGTCATTGCAAGGAACGCAGTGACGAAGCAATCTCAAAAATATTTAGCCTTGGGTTTTACCCAAGGTTTTTATATTTAGCCTATCAATTCATTGATGGGTTTATTACTGGGATAATCCTTTGTATTTAGCCCCAGCCTCTGTCCGGGCGGCAACCGAACCTCTCCCCAGAACGTTCTGGTCTGGCTTAACTGTTGCTTGATTATGAAAAGCCCTGTCTTCGGATAGGGCTTTTTTGGTAGTGTGCGTATTCCATTTTTGCTTTCGTGTTCCCCCCCGACCACTGGCCCCGACAGTGGTAGTATTTAGCCCCGCCTGCCCCGGACGAAT
>JBDRTM010000104.1:0-2938 GCA_043824065.1 Planctomycetota bacterium
CGAGCGTCGATTCGGCACCTTCATTCTGGTTGATGCCGTCGGCCATCAATCCGTCACGGCAGCCGCCAGTCTTCGGATCATAA
This sequence comes from Planctomycetota bacterium, assembly GCA_043824065.1. Classification (GTDB taxonomy): domain Bacteria; phylum Planctomycetota; class Phycisphaerae; order Sedimentisphaerales; family Anaerobacaceae; genus NIOZ-UU13. The sequence continues at coordinate 84 of JBDRTM010000104.1, forward strand.
AGTGGCGTATTCAGGTCGTTGTGTCCAAGAAACCAGTTAAAGCACATGGCGGCATTGTCGATCCAGATTCTGTCTCGCGTGATATTGTAGGCTTCGACGCAGGCTCCTATCATAGCATTGGCCTCAATTGGCTGCTGATCGAATCTGGCCTTTGTGCCACCTTTCTCATACCACCCGTTATTGCCGATGGGTACGAAATGGTCGTCTTCGGTCTGGATAGTGAGTAACCATTTGAGCGATCTGACTCCCATATCGACCATGTCACTACGCTGCATCCATTGGCCGGATAGGAGCAGGGCATGTGACAGCTTTCCGTTGGCATAGTTTAGAGCGTTTTCCAGCCAGGGCCAGCTTTCTGTTGCGTTGCTATTGAACTGATCGAAAAGTCTGTTTGCAGTGATCTCTCGAACTCTGCGTACTTCACTGTCGCCTGAGAATTTTTGCAGGTAGGCGTGAATGCCCACCAGGGCAAAAGCGATAGCTCGGGGCGATTCGAAGTGTTCCACAGCTTTAATTGCTTTACTGAAGAGCGTCATGCTCATAGCCTTCTGTCCGGGATTGCCAAGAAAAGCAACGGACTCGCCCAGGCCCCAGAGCGCTCTGCCGTGAGCATCCTCGGAACCCACCTCCTCACTCCACTGCCGGTCATAGGTCATGAAATTGCGGAACCTTCCATTCTCGTCATTGAAGGAGTGCATTAGAAAGCTGAGATACTGGCTGCAGAGCGAATCGAAGCACTTGCTGCTGGTATCCAGATATTCCCGGCCCATGGCAGCAACCATCATGGCTCTGGCATTGTCATCAGTGCAGTAACCATGACCACGATCCGGAACGGTATGGGTGGCATGTTGCAAGATGCCAGTATCATCGGTCAGGCTTTTCAGGTGATCAAGTTTCATCTCCGGGAGCTCGAAATTTGTGATGGATTTGATGTTTTCAATATACGTGTGTCGGGGGCGGGGGTGCTGGGAACGGTTGAGCTGAACCTCGCTGAAGACCTCGAGATATCTTCGGGAAACCTCTTTCCAGGTAGCTTCGCGACAGAATACATAGGCCCTCTTGCGCATGGTATGCAGGTTCGCATCGTTGTCAAGGAAGTCATTAATATTATCCGCTATGGCACCGGGGCTCTTGAATGGAACGATTATTCCCCGTCCGTCGGCGAGCATCTCGGTCGCATACCAGTACGGAGTTGATATAACTGCTTTGCCGGTTCCCATGGCATAGGCGAGCGTCCCTGATGTAATCTGGCATTCTTCAAGATAAGGGGTGACATATATATCAGCGGCGCCGAGAAACTCACACAACTCTTTCAGTGCCACAAACCGGTTATGAAAAATGACATGATCGCTGATATTGAGTTTGCGTACGAGCTGCTGCAGACTGATACGGTATTCCTCCCCATGCTCTTTTATAATATGCGGATGTGTTGCTCCCAGGATAATGTAGGTAATATCGGGATGTTCTTTGATGACGGCCGGTAGCGCCTGCAGCACATATTCAACACCCTTATTGGGGGAAAGAAGGCCGAATGTGAGAAGCACCTTTTTCCCTTCCACTCCGAACTTATCTTTGTAAAAGTTTGGATCAATGAAAGGCATATCCGGAATGCCATGATGGATGAAGGCGATTTTCGCCTCCGGAACTGCATAAACATCTCTGAGGAAATCGCAAGCTTTCTGGCTCATCACTATAAGTTTGTCGGACAGTTCAGCCAGCTTGTGCATAACCTCACGATATTCTGGAAGTGGATCTTTCAATACCGTATGCAGCGTTGTCACGATCGGCATGCGAAGCTCTCCGAGAAGTTTCAGGAGATGGCTGCCGGCCGGTCCGCCGAAAATACCGTATTCATGTTGCACACAGACAATACCAGTCTGGCCGATATTGAGAAACTCCGATGCCACACCGTAATCGGCAAGTCTGTTCTGGTTGATTACGAATCGCACTTTCCCAGGATATGCATATCCCTCGGGTTTGTCATTCATGGCAACCGCCCAGCAGTTAATATCGGGCGCCTCTGCCGATAAGGCTTCAACCAGATCAGTAGTGAATGTCGCAATACCGCACTGGCGGGGCAAATAGTTGCCGATTACGGCAACGGAGCCGATTCCCTCATAATACCGAATAACAGATGCCATTATAGCACCTCACTTTCATATCACGCGGCAACCCGCCCTCCGCAACGCTTTCTCACCTTCAAATTATCCCCACTCCCGCTATTCCGAGCTTATGAGCAAGTGAAGGTGCCAAGACTCCAACCTTCGTGAATTCTGTGACGAACAAAATGGTCAGCCGTGAAGCCCTATTCCCACCTCCTGACTGCGCTGAGCGCCGTCAGAGATTGGGGACCAAAGTCGCTGAAAGCTACGACATAGTTTGTCTGATTACAAACGCTTTCTTGCGGTTTTGTCTCCTCTGTGTACCCTGATCCACATTCTTGCCTTTACTTCAAGGCTCCGCGTTTGATTTGCTTGCAGTCGTATATTGGTGACATCTCGGCATTGACTCCAACGTCTCACAATTCTAAAGCCTGGATTAAACTGGTCTAGTTTGTGACACTTTTGTGACAACTTCAAGTCAAAACACATCAGACTACATCAAAAGACATCAAAACAAATGGAAAACGAAAACCAAAGCCACAAAACAGCTTATCGTATAATTGACTACACCTTAACAAGTTACGTAAACCCTGTTAGTCGTGTCCGGGGTTCAAGTCCCTGCACCGCTATTTATCTCTATTGGAACTTCCGTCTCACCAAGCGCATTTAACGGCATCGCGTTACCGCTAATTCTGAACACCGTTGTACCATCCGTTTCTTCCGCTCCTACGCTGAGTTTGCCGGGGAAAATGT
>JBDRTM010000105.1:0-3771 GCA_043824065.1 Planctomycetota bacterium
CACTTACTACTGGCGTGTTGATGAGGTCAATAACGTCAACCCCGACAGTCCGTGGATAGGCAGCATCTGGAGCTTTACGACGGCCAACTTCCTTATAGTGGACGATTTTGAGGACTACAACGACTATCCACCCGACGAGATATGGTCCACGTGGACAGATGGATATGGGACCACGACAAACGGTTCCACTATAGGTTATCCTGATCCGGATTGGAGCGCTGGAGAGCATTATGTCGAGACTTCGATTGTTCACGGCGGCGCCCAGTCGATGCCGTATTTCTTCGACAACAATTTAAAGTTCTCAGAGGCAAGTAGGCCGTTGGTCTCGGTGCGTGACTGGACCCAGGAAGGTGTCGGAGTATTATCGCTGTGGTTCTACGGTGATGCGGCTAACGCTGCTGAGCAGATGTATCTGGCTCTCAACGGCAGCGTGATGGTCAATCATGATAATCCTAATGCAGCGCAGATAGGGGCCTGGACGGAATGGACTATCGACTTACAGGAGTTTGCCGCCCAGGGCGTGAACCTTGCCAATGTCAATACGATTACTATCGGTTTCGGTGATAAGAACAATCTGCAGGCTGGTGGTTTAGGTTTAGTCTTTTTTGATGACATTCGACTGTACCGGCCGGCTCCATAAGCGGAAGCCATAAACGGCAATTGTTCGTTTGCGGTGACAGACGATAGCCGAACGGATTAGCATCAATTCGGGGCTTATACCGAATGATTCGGTATAGGCCCCTTTTAAGTTATAAATAATTCCGCCAAAAGACGGCGGGTCTGCGATATTGATTCGGCCACGGGTGGATATGCGATATTGAATTTTGTATTTCACCTCAAATAGTGGGCTGAATACAATCTTAAATATGGAATTGCTGCTTTGTGCAGCAGTTATTTTATTAGTAGTCTTTGAAATGTCTCATCCATTGGGGCCAATCAGAGGACTGGACATTTCCGGCTGTGGTCCAGGGGCCGGTTGTATCGAAATTACGATGCCACTTCAGCGCCCACAATTCCTTCAGTCCGGTTTTCCTGACTGAGAGATTCAAAAAGACGCTATTTGTATGTCCGTGGTGGCGGTTAATGCAATAACGTGTCATACTGTTATTCATATCGTCCACAAATTGCGGAGGTTCGTTGCGGTGCGTGGGCCAGCCGTCAAGCCACATAGCATCCAAAAACAGCGGTATTTTATCTGCACCTTCGGCGTTATTGATAGTTCTCCAGAAGTTTTCAACCGTATCTGCCGAAGTGTACTGTTCGGGCGGATTTGTACACCAGCTATTGACCGCATAGCTGCCGCCGCTATATGCCTGGCCTTGCCCCTGTCCCCAGGCATAAAATGCACCTCCAGCAAGATGAGACCAAGTGGCCGAGCCCGCGGTGCCGGCAGCCTTTTCTACACGATTTCTCATAGCCCTCGGGCAGAAAGATATCTTTTTCTCCTTATAGTATTTCTTCAACGCCTTGTGCCATTGGGCGACATGTCCACCCTGGTGGTAACCTGCCAGAAAACGCCCATCGTTGTCATCCGTGTACATCAGGAAGATGAAGCCCCATTGGTGCAGGTTCGACTGACACATAACGGTCTTTGCCTGTTCCCGCGCCTGATTTAATGCCGGTATCAATATAGCCATCAACAGGGCAATAACGGCGATTACCACTAAAAGTTCTATTAGTGTGAAGCCTGCTCTTTTTTTGCGCATAATAATATCCTTCTTCTCCGTGTTTGAGAATTTCCTTATTTAAAACCTTAGCCAGCAAGAAAGGCCAGCCCCGAAAGACTGGCCTTTTGTTGTGTAACAGGTGTTTTTAGTAATCTTTAAAGCGCTGCAGCCATCGCGGCCAGTCGCTGGGCGTGACACCGCCGGCTCTTGTCCATGGGCCTACTGTATCAAACCCACGATGCCATTTCAATGTCCAGTTTTCCTTGAGCCCTACAGTTCTGGTGGACCAGTCCATAAAAAGCATGTTAATAAACCCATTGTGTCGGTTGATGCTAAAATGATTCATTTCCCCTGATGTTCCCTGGTCCATTATCCCGAAAGCATCCGGATGCTCCACGGGCTGGTCTATGTGGCGCGGCCAGGCGTCATGCCATGTGGCATCGCCGAACACCGGTATATTATTTGTACTAACTGGTCTGCCGGCGGGAGTCCGAGTCCCAGGTACTACAGATGTAGTGTTCTGTGTATTTTTCCAGAACCATTCTTCCCAACGGGCTCCCCGGTCTCCGTGCATATAGTTAGTCCAGGAATTTATACTATAGCTGAAGGTATAAATGTAGGACCCACCTCCGGGAAGTGAAACGTCGCGGGTCGCGGCCTTAAATGTACCCCAGTCGGCCGTGCTTGCCATAACTCTCGTTGCCGTCGGGCATAAAAGCATATTCCAGTTATCCTTGTAGCTTGGCCGCAGAGCGTTCATCCACAGCGTCGTCTCACCCACGCCCCAGCCTTCGTTGAAATAGCCGTCATGGTCATCTGTATATAACTTGAACATAAGGCCCCATTGTTTCAGCCTCGCCTGGCAGGAAACCGACTGTGCCTGTTTCTTCACCCTTGCCAGTGCGGGCATCAATATCGCCATCAACAGCGCAATAATAGCGATCACCACCAAAAGTTCTATCAAGGTAAACCCTCTTCGGCTCCTCATGATGATACTCCCATTTCTGTTAAAAATAAGTTTTTCGGAAACTACAATCCATACTGAAATATGCTACCATATAACCGGCCTCAATTCAAGGGAGAAATAGGCAAAATTTTCTGCTGCAATAGTTATTATTTCGTCTTCTTTTGCAGCATCCTGGTCAGCAGTGGTATTAATTCTTCGGCAGTTACTTATTTTTCACGCCCATCGTTGTCCTCTCCGCTTGCTCATTATGGTACTCCGTTCATTTGTAAAAAAAACAAGTTTTCTTCGAAGCGCTAACCAGTAAGAAAGGCCAGCCCCGAAAGACTGGCCTTTTGTTATGCAGCAGTTATTTTGTTAGTAGTCTTTATAACGTTGCAGCCATCGCGGCCAGTCGCCCGGCATGACACCGCCGGCTTTCGTCCACGGACCGCTTGTGACATACGCACGATGCCATTTCAAGGTCCACAACTCTTTGAGCCCGGTATTTCTGATGGACCAGTCCATAAAGAGTATGTTAACAAAACCGTTGTGCCGGTCGATGCAGAAATGATTCATTTCCCCGGATGTGCCCTGGTCGCCTATCCCGAACCCGTCCATAACCGGCATCGGCTCGTCGGTATGGCGAGGCCAGGCATCATACCATGTGGAATCGCCGAACACCGGTATCTTATTTGTACTAACCGGTCTGCCGGCGGTCTCCCTGGTATCAGGTATTACAGTTGTATTGTTCTGGACATTCTTCCAGAACCATTCTACCAAACGAGCGCCACGGTCTTGAGTCACGGAGTTAGTCCAGGAATTGATGCCATAGCTGAAAACGTAAGAGTCGAGCGAGGCGGCCTTGTAGGTGCCCCAGTCGGCTGCACTTGCCATGAGTCTTGTGGCCGTCGGGCACAGGAGCATCTTCGCATCATCCTTGTAGTACGACTGCAGCGCAGTCATCCACAGCCCCCCACTCACGTCCCTGTTATTGAAGTAGCCGTCGTAGTTATCTGTATATAACTTGAATATAAGGCCCCATTGTTTCAGCCTCGCCTGACAGACACCCGACTGTGCCTGTTTCTTCACCCGTGTCAGTGCAGTCATCAATATCGCCATCAAAAACGCAACAATGGCTATCACTACCAAAAGTTCTAT
>JBDRTM010000106.1:0-5158 GCA_043824065.1 Planctomycetota bacterium
CTGTCATCTGTCCTCTGTCGTCTGTCCTCTGTCCTCCGCCCCTCTACAATTGTCGAGAACCCTCTACAAATCAGCTACTTTTTATGCAAAACAAACCCAATTTCCGAAAAAGTCAAATGAACGTAAACATCTATAATACAAAGAATTATGAAAATAAACACGATTGGACAATTGGTGAAAACAAACCCAATTCAAACCCAAACAAACCCAATTTCCAAAATGCCCAAATGAATGTAAACTTAACTTTAACAAAGGATTACAGAAAAAAAGATGATTTTTCAGTCCGAATAAACAAACCCAATTCAAACCCAATTTCCGTAAAGCCCAAAATGAGCGCAAACTTATATGTTATAGAGGATTATGAAAATGAAACCGACTTCCGGCCCCAAAAAAACAAACCCAATTCAAACCCAATTTCTTCAAAGGCCAAAATGAACTTAAAATCGCTTGCCAAAAAATCCGGCCACACCCGCAGGTCACCAATGGGTGCAATAATTTTGACTTTTGGGACTGATATGCATATACTAAAGTGGTTTTTGCAAGGAGAAGTAAAATGAGATTTACAAAAATGCAGGGCTTGGGCAATGACTACGTCTATGTCAATTGCTTCGAGGAAAAGATTGAGAACCCCGCAAAATTAGCTCAAATCGTGAGCGACCGGCACAGAGGAATCGGGGCTGACGGATTGATTCTCATAGGCGCCTCGCAAACAGCCGACGTGCGGATGCGTATCTTCAACGCCGACGGCTCAGAAGCCGAAATGTGCGGAAATGGTATCCGGTGCGTGGCAAAATACGCCTACGAACACAAATTGGCCCACACCACCGGATTGTTTTCTATGCCGGACCAGCCTCCCTTATGCTCTGCTTCATTGAATATAGAAACAGAAAATGGTGTTTTAACTGTCGGACTGATGGTTGATGATAGGGACAAGGTCCAAAAAGTATGTGTCAATATGGGCCAACCGGTTCTGACGCCAAAAGATATACCTGTAAATCTGTCCGGGGAAAAAGTTGTCGAACAGTCCATCGAAATCCTCGGACAGGAATTGCTAATGACTTGTGTATCGATGGGTAATCCGCACGCTATATTTTTCTGCGATAATGTGGAATTAATCGAACTTGAAAAACTTGGACCTTCTATCGAAAATCACAGTCTTTTTCCAAACCGCGTCAATGTTCATTTCGTTCAGATTGATAAGCCAACAGAATTTACCATGCGGACGTGGGAGCGAGGCAGTGGCGTTACGATGGCTTGCGGCAGTGGTGCTTGTGCCGCCTGTGTGGCTGCGGTGCTTACCGGCAGATGTGAGCGAATATGCGCCGGACATTTGCCGGGCGGCGACCTGAATTTAAATTGGTGCCAAGAAGATAATTGCGTCTATATGACGGGGCCGGCGGTGGAAGTCTTCGAGGGCGTCTGGCCGGAAAGCCCTCAGGGGTAACGCAAATGGAGCTTATAAAATTTGTGGCTCGTTTAAAAAACAGCTTGTCTGAGGGTAGCGGGACACCGCATTATCACACGCGACACTTCTCATTTTGCAAATATTCCACAACTAACGGTAGAAGAATACTGAAAGGGCAAAAAGAGTACTCATACCAATTGCAGTTAGAAATTGCCGAAAGAATTGCATATTATACTAACTGAGAGAGTCTGGATTCCTGCTTTTGCAGGAATGACAAGCTCAAGTAATTGACAATCAATAAATAGAATTGGTATTACATGCAGAGCTTTGGGGACCGGCAGAATTGCACAGCTACGCCGAATATCTCGGAAGATAAATCCGTGCCTCCGGCAGACTCAAAGATATTGTCAGCTCTCAGTACCCTGGCGAAGCCCGAAATCCTGCCGCCAAATTCAAGCAAACCTCGCCTCGGCGGTATTGACAATTCTATCTCCACCAGGCTGCCCGGCTTAAAGGTCGCGCTTTCGGTCTCAAAATACAAACCGCCGGGACCCACATTCACAGTGCAGCCGATATGGGCTCGCTCTGCTGCGGAACCGACTTCACGGCAGGATATATCAAACTTCGCCCCCAATCGCTTATACTTGCGCTTTTCAACTCGATCCATCATATGCATCCTTGCATAACACTGTTTCACCCTCATCCTTGTAAAAATACGCAAAAGTATTTTAGAGCAAAATTCGTTCCAAAGCAAAAGGTAAACGAATACCCTATTTTAACTTTTACAAATGCTTGCTCGGTATAAAGTTAGACAGAATTATCCAGCCGACATCGACAGACTAATTAAGGATGCCGTTTGTAGCGTTGATAAATAACAACGTCAGAAACCAACTTTACCCGCTGATAGCTGAATATTGGCACAGAACAAATCAATTTAGCTGCTTATTTTATAAAATGTTATGTTTCTTGCTAAACAAGCAACCTTCTCAGTCCGAAAAAAAGAACGCGTGCGTTGTTTTTTTGCAACACGCACTCTTGACAATAGTGGAGATATGTTTTATTATCATTGTTATGCCAGAACACCCAAAATTACAGTCAAACAACTCAGGTCAAAACAGCGAGAAGCTAAAAGCAAATGCCGAGAATAACCGCTCAGAATTTGGGGGACATAACAGGTCAATCATCCAATCATTACCGATAGGAGTTATCGCCTTCGATGCGGATTTGAAGATTATCGAGGCCAATCTTCAGGCAACAAAACTAATCGAGTTAGGCGATTACATCGATAAATCCTTAGCAAAAGGTACCGACGACAAGATATGGCTTGGCTGGACAGAACAATTAAAATCAGCGATTGCAACAGGGAAAACATGCAGGTTTGATGACGTAGGTTATACATCGAAAGGCAAAATAAAATTGTTGCGAATCGTCTGCACACCGTTGAAAGAAACCAAAACAACAAACAATCTCAGCGGTATCATCATACTCGAAGATGTAACTAAAAATGTCAATATGCAAAGACAGCTGGCCAACACTGAAAGACTGGCTGCTGTCGGGAAGCTTGCCTCTAAGGTCGCCCACGAGCTAAATGACCCTCTGGACGGGATACTGCGATACGTTAATCTTGCGATGAGAATTGTTGAGCAGGAAAACCTCGAAAAACCCAAAGAGTACCTGACCCAATGCCGGAAGGGACTTATGAGAATGGTGCAAATCGTAAGTGAGCTTCTGGAATTCTCTCGCAGCACTTATACGCCGTCGGAATATACCGGAATAGAGCAGATTATCGAAGATGCTATCAAAACAATGGACGCAAAAGCAGAGGCTCTGAATATTCGAATATTACGAGACTATACCTCCGGCATCCCACAAATCAGAAGCGGCAATCTGTTTCAGGTGTTCTGTAATCTTACCAAGAACGCCCTGGATGCAATGCCGGACGGCGGAGAGCTAAGAATCTCAACCCGCCTGACAGCGGACAATACCATTGTAGCTGAGTTCCAGGACACAGGAACAGGCTTACCGCCGGAAAATACAGAAGCTATATTTGAGCCTTTCTTCACGACAAAAGATAAAGGCAAAGGAACAGGTTTGGGATTGGCAATATGCAGGGACATAATTGAAAGCTATCACGGGCGAATCACTGCTGAAAATACCCCTGATGGCGGCAGTATTTTCACTGTGTATTTGCCGGTAACAGGTGATTTATAAAAGATACATAAAAACTGATTGGGAAAATTTATGAGAGAAAAGAATATTCTTGTTATAGACGACGATAAAATCATATTGGACTCACTGTGTGAGTTCTTATCACTCGAAGGATTCCAGACCAGCGGTGCAGAAACTTTAAAGAGCGCTTTAGCCAAGTTAGAACAAGAGCACTATAGTCTGGTCATAACAGACGTCAATCTGCCGGACGGAGATGGCCTCGAACTATTGGATGTTATCAGGGAAAACCATCCTCAAACGGTGACCCTCGTGATAACCGGCTATGGCACCATCGAAAGCGCAGTTAAGGCCATCAAGCAAGGCGCCTACGATTACCTTACAAAACCGATCGTCGATGACGATTTACGGCTGGCGGTAGAAAGAGCGATTAAGCAGCAATCACTTATGAGCGAAAACGAGAGCCTCCGACTGCAGCTCGAACAGAAATACCGGCTGGAGAACATAATCAGCCATAACTACAAAATGGCGAAGATTTTCGACCTTGTTGAGGCGGTCGCCGATACCAAGACCACAATACTGATGGCCGGCCCCTCGGGCACCGGCAAAAGTATGCTGGCAAGAGCAATCCATCATCGTTCGAGCCGACGCAACAAGCCATTCATCGAGGTAAGCTGCGGGGCACTGCCGGAGACGCTGCTGGAAAGCGAGCTGTTCGGCCATGTCAGAGGGTCTTTTACCGGCGCTGTAAATAATAAAGAAGGCAAGTTTCTGGCGGCAGATAGTGGGACGATTTTTTTAGACGAAGTTGCCAATTCCTCAGCCGCTCTGCAAGCCAAGCTTCTGCGGGTCCTGGAGGACAGACAGTTCGATCCGGTCGGCAGTAATAAAACCCAAACGGTTGATACACGCATTATCCTTGCTTCAAATCGCAACCTCAATGAGGAGGTAAGGCAAGGCAGGTTCAGAGAAGATTTGTATTACCGGATAAATGTGGTAATAATAGACCTGCCGCCTTTGTTTGAGAGGGTTGGAGATGTTCGGCTGCTTGCGGAGCACTTTTTGCGGGTGCACTCTGCACAACACAACAGAAATAAGCTCGGTATTACCGATGAGGCGATGGAGTATTTGGAGCGTTATACCTGGCCCGGCAACGTTCGTGAGCTGGAAAATGTAATTGAGCGGGCGGCCCTGCTGAGTAAAAATAAATTCATCGGCCCCGAGGACCTGCCAAACTCAATCAAGCAAGAGCAAAACCAGCAACAAAAGACATACAAACTGATGAGCCTCAAAGGAGCATTAGCCGGGCCGGAGAAAAATATTATTCGCCAGGCCCTTGAAGCCAATCACTGGAACAGACAGGCAACCGCCAAGGCACTTGGGATAAACCGCACAACTTTATTCAAAAAAATGAAGCACTATGGCCTCTACGCCGAGGCCGAACGATTGGGCCTGACCTGAGGATTGACTATTAATGTCTCATTCGGACAATGAGAGAAAATTTCCCACCTTAAGTTAGAAAGTGCCTAAAGTGAGCTAAAGTGAACTAAAGTTACAGCTTTGCTGTCATTCTGAACGTAGCGCAGC
>JBDRTM010000107.1:0-17603 GCA_043824065.1 Planctomycetota bacterium
GGCAAGGAAGCAAAACGCAGGCCTACTGGTTGGTAGTCCGAGTTTTGCTGACACCGCCAGCCGAAGCCGCAGCCAGCCAAAAATGGAAGATAATTTATTTACAAGTCCTTAATACTACGCTACCCGAGCCGGCCGGCGAGCGAGTAATTGGCTCAGGCCCTCCCCGACAGATACCTTGCGGGCACGACCGGCAAAGTCATCAATCTCTTCAACTTTCTCGAAGCCGACGACCATCGCATCCACACAGCCTGACTCCAGCGCATATTTGATGGATCCGTCGCGTTTCTCGTCACTGTTGCCGAACGTCCCCTCACCTATTATCTTCATCCCTATCACAGCCTTGCCCTGCCTGCGCATCGCTTTGAGGACTGCTTCGACCTTCGGTATCTCTTCGACCGTCTTGACGTCCATTTTCACTGCGTACGGATTGATACGAACGTGCACCGAATCCACCCACGGCTCCTTCACACACGCCTCAAGCGCCCCCAGTGAATGACATGACACACCATGCGCCCGGATGAGGCCTTTCTTCTTGAGCTTCGCCAGGATGTTCATTTGCTCGCCCAGCTCTTCCGGCCATTTGTCAGATGTAACACAATGAAACAAAATCAGGTCAACGTAATCGGTCTTCAGCTCCTTCAAAAAGCGTTCCACAACAATATCCGGGCTTGGCCGTTCCTTTTCCGGTATCCCGCCGCGGCGAAACCATATCTTGCTCGTTATCGCGTAATCTTTGCGCCGCATCTTCTTCAGTGCCCCGGCTAAGAACGGGTGCGTCCCGTACAAATCCGCCAAATCAAACATTCTGACACCCCGTTCATAGCACCCCATTGCCAGCGCGTCAAACTTCTCTTTACCCATACGCGTATGATTCGACTCCCGGCCCCCGCCACGCATTCCGGTGCCAAGGCCCACGCGGGAAACCTTTATCCCCGTCTTTCCCAACGGCACAAGCTCATACGGGTCATGCTTTGCGGATTTCTGTTGTGCAGCATCCATGCACCCCGGCCCTAAAAGAACTCCGCCCATCCCCGCAATCGACCTAACTAAAAATTCACGACGTTTCATCTCCATCGCTGATAGCTCCTTAAATAAGTGTGTTGCCCTTGTCATTCCCGCGAAAGCGGGAATCCAGGAAAAGTAAAAGTTTGGATTCCGGCTTAACTCCGGAACAACAAGGCCGAAATATTAGCATAGCTTTTAGAAACAATGCTAAGATACCTGAATAGATTTGATAACGCAAGAGATTTCCATCCAAAGGCGATTCGATATTCTATGCTCAGCCTTTAAGCTCTGCCGATGCAAGAATTCTCCTGCAGGTGCAGTGATTTCCTAAGTGACATAACGCAAGCTTTGAAGCGGTAAACTTGATTGTCCACAGGACACCTTGCGGTGGAAACGAGAAATTATTTATTTCCCCATATCCGATTGTTATATGTGGGGAAAATTTCTCGAAGCTCGATTTTTCAGAGTAGTTCTTAATCCAGGCTAAAGTTGATTCGCTGGCCATTGGGGGAGAAAGCACCATATCTGCCGTTACATCATAGTTAAAATATGGCGCCAATCTTTGCATAACTTCTTCATGAAGTAATTGAAGTGCTTCTGTTCTTTCTATCTGAAGAACCGACACTTGTTCGCCTGTTGAATTCGTTCCGGTATGGATGCCGATAGCACTTAACTGCCCCAAAGAGCTTTGTTTTGCGATTGCCTGCAGAATTTTCTCAATATCGGCGATGTCCCTTTTGTTAATACAACCCATAGCCAAAGAAATATGCGGCAGGCAGCTCTCTTTGTCCAAAACAATTTTGTCGGGGCATTGTTTCAGCAGCTCTTTATTCGCTTCGATAGCCTTGTCCGCCATCTCTTCAGAAGGTAACAATACGACATCAACCGCTATTTCCGCCATAAAGCTAATCCTGGTAAAACAGCCATGCAATTTGTTTTCAATCGTAATCTTTAAACTCTTCATCCACGCCGGCGAGTCAGGATTCTCGACGGCGGTCAGAAGTCAGATTATCTGTCCTCTGCCTTCTGTTCTTTGACCTGATACCCTGCTTTCCTGATAACCTGCACCCTGATCCCCTGATATCCTGATTTCCTGTTCTCTGTCTTCTGTCTTCTGTCCTCTGTCTTCTGTCCTCAACGGTTGTCATCGGCCAGCTCGAACATGGTGAGGATTCGTTCGAGCGCATCGTATGGGGACGTGCCGATGTTCACCGTCAAAATGTCGTTCCTGTTGGAAACGGTAGTCACATGTCCGGCAGCGAACAATATGTTGCTGGCCGTCCGCTTATGGCTCGTTCGGGTCTTTACCTGGAACGTTGCCAGCGATGGGTGCGCCAGGAACTGAACATCGGCTGCCAGAGCAGCGATTGGCTGGCCTTTGCTGTTCCGGCCCAAGTCGCTCAGTCTAATGTGAAACTCCTTTGGTGTCCCGGTGAGCAAGGCCACAGATGCGTGGCGGTAGTAGAAGTCGCTCTGGGCCTGCGCCTGTCCGACCTGGGACAGTTGCTCTCTGGCCTCCGACGGCTGGTCCGCGCCCGGGCAGAACAGGACCGTGGGCTGATGGGCGAGGTAGTCTTTCAGCAGCAGCCCCAGGCCCACGGGAGCGCCGTCTTCCAGGGACAACAGGCTGGTTACGTTGCCGGTCACCGTGTAGAAATTCGAGCCCGTGACCGGCCGGCCGGCCGGCCCGAAGGGACTCGTGTCACCGAAGTTCTGGGCATACAGATGGATTGCCAAGCCCACCTGGCGGAGGTTCCCTGCACAGGCCATTCGACGCGCCTGATGCCTGGCCTGGGTCAGTGCCGGTAGCAGAATCGCTATCAACAAGCTCAAGATGGCTATCACCACTAACAGCTCCACAAGGCTAAAGCCGATACGCCGGTCGTCATTAACGTTCGATGGATAGCTTATCGTACGCATTTCACTTCTCGGACATGGGGCTCGTCATCCGCCGTGTCCGGTCTTCTCCAAAAATACAATTACTCTTTGACCGTCAACGCCAAGCCCGGACCAAGCGATGACTCTAAGAGCTGTACGTGGTCCAGGTCCCAGAACCCGCCCGGCATCCCGTTCGCACGAAGGGCCACGCCAATGGCCATCCCCGCCCAGGCATCGCCGGGCTGCACCGTCGGCAGGTACAACGAGACGTCCGTCAATTGGGTCGAGGACAGGCCCGCTGCCTCTACCGTCTGGCTCACGATGTTCACCACGTCGGCGCCGTCGCGATAGAAGAGTACCAGCTCAAGTGTATCCACCGGCTCGACGCTCGACGGTGGGAATCGGTCGGAGACACCCACTGCCACGGTCAGGCGGTAGTCGCAGCCTGCCTTATACGTAGCAGCCAGGTCCTGCTCTAAGGCATTGCCCGCCTGGGACCCCAGGAAGGCTAATTGGTTCCCGTCGGCATTGACTATGTGATCCGGGCTATCCACGGGAGTATTGGCGAACACGCCGGTATTGGTGCTGGACAGGGTATCCAGATCGATCTCCGTCCACTGGTCCACGTAAGGCATTGCCGGAAAGCCATTGGGATCCACCGCCGGGGCCTCGAACGAGGCATTCTCTATGGGAATCGATACTGGCGGCGACTCGATGAGGCGGACGTGGTCCAGGTCCCAGAACCCGCCCGGCATCCCGTTCGCACGAAGAGCCACGCCAATGGCCATCCCCGCCCAGGCATCGCCGGGCTGCACCGTAGGCAGGTACAGCGAGACGTCCGTCAACTGGGTCGAAGACATGCCCGTCGCCTCCACCGCCTGACGCACAATGTCCACGGGCTCATTGGCGTCGCGATAGTAGAGCACCAGCTTGAAGGCATCCACCGGCTCGGCGCTTGACGGCGGGAATCTTCCGGAGACACCCACGGCCACGGTCAGTTGGTAGTCGCAGCCTATCTTGTAAGTAGCAGCCAGGTCCTGTTCCAGGGCATTGCCAGTCTGAGATCCCAGGAAGGCTAATTGGTTCCCGTCGGCATTGACTAAGTGATCCGGGGCGCCCACGGGAGTATTGGCGAACACGCCGGTATTGGTGCTGGACAGGGTATCCAGATCGATCTCCGTCCACAGGTCCACGTAGGGCACCGCCGGAAAACCATTGGGGTCCACTACCGGGGCCTCAAACGAGGCGTTCTCTATGGGAATCGATACTGGCGGCGACTCTAAGAGGCGGACGTGGTCCAGGTCCCAGAACCCGCCCGGCATCCCGTTCGCACGAAGAGCCACGCCAATGGCCATCCCCGCCCAGGCATCGCCGGGCTGCACCGTAGGCAGGTACAGCGAGAAATCCGTCAACTGGGTCGAAGAAAGGCCCGTCGCCTCCACCGCCTGGCGCACAATGTCCACGGGCTCGTTGGCGTCGCGATAGTAGAGCACCAGCTCGAAGGCATCCACCGGCTCGGCGCTTGACGGCGGGAATCTTCCGGAGACACCCACTGCCACGGTCAGGCGGTAGTCGCAGCCTGCCTTATACGTAGCAGCCAGGTCCTGCTCTAAGGCATTGCCAGTCTGAGATCCCAGGAAGGCTAATTGGCTCCCGTCGGCATTGACGATGTGATCCGGGCTATCCACGGGCGTATTGGCGAACACACCGGTATTGGTGCTTGATAGGGTATCCATATCGATCTCCGTCCACCCGTCCACCTGGGGTAATGCGCCAAAACCATTGGGGTCCACCACCGGGGCCTCGAACGAGGCATTCTCCAGGGGAATCGGTGCCGACCTGACTGGTGCGACGGCCCATAAGCCCACAATTACCAGCACACTTAGATAGATAACGTGATGTAACATCCCTTTAAATGCTCTTTTCTCACCCATGATAAAAACTCCTCTCTTACAAATAAAGTTGCAAAACAAAATGCAATCATACACACATAGGGATTAAAAATCAAGGCAAATTTTTCAGAAATAAGGCTCAAACTTGAAGAAATGCGAAGTTTATTTACTTGGCAGACAAATTGTCACGGTCGTTCCACTGTCGGGCTCACTTGCAATGTTCAGCGAGCCTTTGTTTAATTGTATGAACCGGACCGCGTAGGCGAGCCCCATTCCGCGTTTTCGACCTGCCGGCTTTGCTGAGAAAAAAGGCTGAGTCGCTTTTGAGATGGTTTCCGCGTCCATTCCACAGCCGGTGTCACTGATTTGCAATTTCACCGAATCGCCGGACTCGGCGGCATCAGCGGTAATTTTTATTGGCCCCGGTTTATCGCCGTATGATTCAACGGCGTTGGAGATAACATTTGCAATTGCTGATACAACCTGTGCTGAATCCACAAAAACACTCTCGAGACCCTCGGCAGCTGCAATTTGAACATCGAGGTGCTCGGCATTTGTTTTTTGCTTTGCCAATTCTATAGCTTCATCGAGTATCTGTTTAACGTCCGTCCGGGCCGCCCTGGCTTCTGGCGGCTCGGCAAAACTCATCAGGTCCTCGATAATAGCAGATGTCTCCCTGGCGCTTTCATAAATCTGTTCCAGGATCCTTTTCTTTTCCCGGTCGCTCTCGGCTTCCGCAAGAAGCTGCGCTCTGCCCGATATCACCGCCAGGGGATTATTTAATTCATGCGCCGCACCCGCTGCCATCTCAGCTAAAGCGTTCAACGTAAGTCCGCTTGGGGACGCCTTACGGCGGAGTCCCAAGGACAACGAGTTTTCTGCCGGAGCAGCACGAGTTTGGGTGTCCTTAGGTTTTGATATAAGCAGGGCAAAACGCTCGGCAAAGTGCTGCTGTCTCTGTTGCGCCAGGGCCATACCTAAAACAGCCCCAGCAATCGAGGCGGATGTCCTGAACTTCTCCTCGAACAGCTCCACGTCGCCCGGATAATTAAGCTCGAAAGCAATTGCTCCGACCGCTTTTCGGCCTGAAAGTAATGGCATCAATTTGGTTCGCTCCACATCGAAGTCAACGTCTAATTGCTCGAACAGCCAATCGATATGGTCGTGCGCATTCAAAATCGCAAAGTTGTTTGCTATCGTTTTTGGTATGACAGATGTTTCAGCCGGAGCGTTTAAGCAAACCATCCTGCTTTGAGAAAGATTTTCTACGACCACAGCTTCAAGCCTTTGCGAGCGGCGCCAAGGAGCTAAATACAGACAAACCATACCTGTTTGATAAAACTTCTGCCAGCGGGCTGCAAAGTTTTCTGCTATATCAGACGCTCCACTAATCGGATTTATACCGAGAAGGAAATCTGTTATAAAATCGAGATGGCTCGAATCGCTTTGCAGCCGGCGATTTTCACCGGATAATTCTGTATGTTGTCGGGCTAATTGGGCGGCGGCAGTGTGAACAATCTTGCAATAATTTGAACCGGCCTTCGGTAGATACAGGCCTAAAATGTTGCTCTTTTGTCTGACAGTTTCAGGCAGTTTCCGGCGAATTTGTTGCAACCGCTCAGGACCTATTGCAAGCCGCTGCGATATGGACTCTACCGGTTCAGGCCAATCGAAACTGCCGGAGGAGCCGATGCCGGATTGACACGCAATAGAATCTGCTAACTGTACAACCGCTGCTATCCTTGCTTCGGGCATGTCCTCGGCAATTGTTACGGTCTGGCTGTGGTGAAGCCAGATGGCAAGGACGATTAGATTCGGCAGCCGCCACTTTTGCCCCAGACGTTTGCCTATGATTGTATGGTCGGTGCCGAGATGTTTTTGCTCGATGGCACGCGAACTTCTCTTCGTTGATCTTGCTTCTTCGACCATACTGGCAAAACTTTTCGGCATCGTTTCTTCGAGTGCGAGTTTCCCCATATCATGCAGCAGTCCGGCAGAGTAGGCCAGTTGAAAATCCATTTGAGGTGATGCCATCTCGGCGATATCTTTAGCACAACAGGCGACCGCAATACTGTGAAGTAAAAGCTCTTTTTTAGCTGTGGCCCTGCCCTTGTCAATTCCGTCGTCAAGGTCAAAAGCCTGCAAAACATTAATAGAAAGAATGGCGTCGCGAACATCGTGCCCAGACAGTTTGTCAAGGGCCTGGCGAAGTGAGAACCTCCCGTCGGGCAGGCCCACTCCTCGCTGCTCAATGAGCGAAAGAATCCTTGCGGTAAGTGCCGGGTCTGATTCAATAATATCAGCCAGCGCCGACGCTGAAAATTGGCCTTGAAGAAGCTTGGGTAAAAATTGCACCGCAATGCAGGGCAGGGTCGAGAGCGAATCGAGCCTGCTAACAGCAAGCTCTATCTGCTGGGTGACTGTCGTATTAGCAGGTTCGTCCGGCACCATATTTTATTTTATCTGGAGAACAGCGGTGATTTTGTCGGTAAGCTCAGTGATGTTAAACGGCTTTCTTATGAAATCTTCAGCGCCGGATTTTAGTAGCTGGGCGATTTCATCCTCTTTTACCACGCCGCTTACAATAATAATTTTAATGTTCTCGAATTCGGGATTCCTTCGTATCGTCTGGCAGACCACGTTCCCATTGACATCGGGAAGCATATAATCCAGCAGTATCAATTCCGGCCGAAACCGCTGCGTTGCCATCCCTGCCTCATAGCCGCTTGATGCCGTTTTTACCTCGAATCTGCCGTCACGCTCAAGGACTTCCACTATAAGCTCGACGATTTCGGCATCGTCATCCACGATAAGGACTTTTCTTTTGCCGGACGCGATGGAATCCAGAGGGATATTGTTGTCCTTCATAAACTTGATTAGATTCTGGCGCGGAATCCTCCGGAATCTTGAGCCTGGAACGCGGAATCCCTCCAGCCGGCCGGCATCGAAGCAGCGGATTATTGTTTGTTGGCTTACTCTGCAAATTTCCGCGGCCTCGCCGGTGGTAAATAAATCCTTCATTTTATCCATTCCTCTTCTTTAACCAAATCCTTTTGATATAAGCCCCTGCCAAATTACCTTTTTGACCTAATTTAACTATTGGGCTTTAACTTTGTCAAGGATAAAAAATGTTAATAGACCCAATTTTATTTACGAGGGGTTAGATATTATCAGTCCTTAGGGACATTCGAGGATAGATTAAGATTGTGGCAGTAACTGCTCCTGGACAATAACGGCGATGCCTTGAGCCGCTAACTTCTTTCTGCCAATAATCTTAGGAATTAAGACTGCAGCATTATTGCAGAGAAGATGATGGTCCTGATAGACAGCTACTTTCACCGGATTGGGGCAAAAACCTTTTCGAAAAGCCGGACACAGCCATAATGGAGTTATGAATCCCAAATCGTTCAATCTGTATGTTGGTAAGTTAGTTAATATAAAGACATTAGGTAACGTTTGCTCTAAAAAGATGCTACTGCCTATAAAAAATATTATTTTTTTTGCGAACCTTTGGTCAAATATAATGAAATATTACTATATAGTAATATTTCTGTATTGTTTGCGAGATTTTTGAAATGAATGAGAAGATAGCAGAACACACTGCTGAGGTTTTGAAGGCCATAGCGCACCCGGTTCGACTGCAGATAGTCGAGCTGCTCCAGGCCGAAGAAATGTGCGTCGGTGACATTGTCGATGCCCTGGGCGGAAAGCAGGCCATAACCAGTCAGCAGCTTAATATGATGAAAGCCAAAGGCGTTCTAAGCTGCAGGCGTGATGAATGACATTGTAGTAGTAGGCATCGTCAACGACAAAAACCCAGACGGCGTTTTTAATCCTTCGTCATTGGCTAAGGTATATGAGCTGACCGAGTCCCGATGTGTCGGGACACTTCGTTGGCCTGATAAAGAAGACCCCAACGAGCAAATCGGCGCGATTGAAGTCGATTTACTCGCACCTTCCACAGTGGACCATATCGGCCAGGCAGCCCGATACTGTGGAGTTCAACTATTTCAATGTCTCGATAGACCGTAAAACTTATGTGCCTGTGAAGATGGAGTTTTACGATAAGAAAAACAAACTCTACCGTGTCATCGAATCCAAAAAAGTTGAGAAAATTCAGGATTTCCCCACCGTAGTCAAATCAGTTGTTTCAAATCTAAAGACCGGCAGCAAGACGGAAATGGAACTCAGTAATGTTAAATACAATATAAATCTGAAGGATATATTTACAGAAAGGTATCTCCACAGGCCGCCACGGGAGGCAACGAGATAAAAAACCGCTGTTTTTAAAAACAGGTTGATTTCTATGCTAAGGCGGTTTATTGTATAATGGCAAACATTGGATTTGATTATTAATCCTTAAAAGGTGAGCAAAAGAAGCAGAGATAATACCTGAATTTGTGAAGAAAAAGTTTTAAGCAATATTATTCCTATGATTAATATAGAAAAATTCAAACCAGAGATTGAACGGGTATGCCGACGTTTGCCGGTCAAACGTTTAGGTCTGTTTGGCTCTGCTTTGAGCCAAAATTTTTCTCAAAGTAGTGACGTCGACGTTTTGGTGGTTTTTGATTCGAGCGAGAATATTGATCTTTTCGACAAGTATTTTGAATTAAAAGAGCAACTGGAAGAAATATTTAAACGAGAGGTTGACCTGGTTGTTGATAGAAAATTCAAGAACCCTGTTTTAAGAGAATCTATCGACAGGACGAGAATAGTCATTTATGAACGATGAAACGAAAAAAAATCTTATCGATATCCTTCAGGCAACCGAGGAGATACAAGACTTTGTTTGCGGAATGGATTTCAAGGCATATCAAAACAATTCCGTTACTAAAAGAGCCGTCGAAAGAGACTTTGAAATCATTGGAGAAGCTCTTAACAGGATTAAATACACGGATAATAAGTTACTGGAAAAGATTTCAGAGCATCACCGCATCATAGGATTCAGAAACATCTTAATTCATGGCTATGATATTGTTGATGAGGCCATTGTATGGCAAGCCGTTACAAACCACCTGCCGATACTAATCGGAGAAGTAAAAGAGATATTGAACACCTGAAAAAATAATCGGCAAAAACAACCTCATTGATAATTCCCAAATGCCGAACACTTTCTTCGGGCAGTTCCGGAATAATACAAATGTGTACGCAGGTCTGCGCTATAGTTTCTAAGGACTGGTAAAGAAATTAGGTTTCGTTTTGGCTCCAGCGAGGACAAGGCTGGCAAGGAAGCAAAACGCAGGCCTGCTGGTTGGTAGTCCGAGTTTTGCTGACACCGCCAGCCGAAGCCGCAGCCAGCCAAAAATGGAAGATAATTTATTTACAAGTCCTAACCCTCATCTGTTTCCGGCGCGCTTTCCTGTTCGGGCACCACTACCACGTTAACGGTAACAATCAAATCATCAGCAAACTTAAGCGTCACGGCATGCGTCCCGACCTGTTTTATATGTTCGGGCAATTGCACAACCTCGTCGGCAACTTCAAATCCCTGCTCCCGCAGATTAGCCGCTATCTGCCGTTCAGTAACCGAGCCGAACAAATGCCCCTGCTCGTTGGCTTTGGCGGCCAAAACAGCCTCTGCCCCTTCCACCGCCTTGGCTGCATCTTCGAGTCGTTTGCTATCATGTATCCGTTCTTCTGCACGCTTGGCCTTTTCCTCGGCTATTGCTCTAATGCTGGCCTCGGTTGCAACCTTCCCAATACCTTGCGGCAGTAAATAATTCCTCGCATATCCGATGTTGACTTCAACAACGTCTCCAAGCCAGCCAAGTTTCTCAACATCCTCACAAAGCAAAACCTTCATCCTGTTTGACATTTTTGTCCCCTTGTACATTTTTTCACATTAAATATACACCAATCAAACAGTAAACGGCAGTAACGCCATGTACCTGGCACGCTTGATTGCCTTTTTCGCCTTTCTTTGACACCCGGCGCAGTTGCCGCTGCGCTTACGCGAGTATATTTTGCCGCGATTGGTTAAAAGCTTTTGCAGTGTACCAATATCTTTGTAGTCAACGTACTTTATACCTCGTCTGCAAAAACGACATTGTGTCTGTTCGCGGGCTCCTGCAAAGCCTGGTTTTCTTCTGTTATTACCTCTTCTTGTATCACTTCTTCTTGTATTATTTCTTCCTATCATCTTTTACCTCTATCAGTTGACTATAACTAAAATGAGCTAAAGTGAGCTAAAGTACCTAAAGGGAGCTAAAGTACCTAAAGGGAGCTAAAGTTACCCGGTGATAGAAGCTTGTTTGTCGTTGTCGAAGCTGGCATCGAAACTCGAAGCTGGAAACTCGGCAAATACGAGCTTCGAGTCTCCAAGGCGAGCATCGATACGAGCATCGACAACCTTAAACGAAAACCGCACTTTAGGCACTTTACACTCCCCTAAAACGGTATATCATCCTCGGACGTCTGCTGTTTTGCCTCAGTTTCTGTTCTATTTACGCTTTGCCCGGCACTACCACCGCCTCCGCCGAGAAACTCAAAATTCATAACAGTAACTCTGTGCTTACTGTGCTTCGAGCCGTCTTGCGCCTCCCAGCTATCGAAAGTCAGACGCCCTTCAATAAACAGAGGGTTTCCCTTTTTGCAGTACTTGTTGATGACCTCAGCTCTCTTGCCGAACATCCGGCAATCCACAAAACACGTTTCGTCACGTTGACTGCCGTCCTGGCCCGTCCATTTGCGATTCGTCGCCAGCCCGAAATCAACCACCGGCGTCTGGTTCGGTGTATACGACAACTGCGGGTCACGAGTCAGGTTGCCCATCAGCAAAATTTTGTTAAAATTAGCCATGTTTAACCTCTTCTTTCTGCTTCAACCTTAAAATTGCCACCCCTGCGAAACCTGTCCTGAGCGAAAAAAGCCTGCCCTGAGCGTAGCCGAAGGCAACACAACCGTCATTTCGAGCGTAGCCGAAGGCGGAGTCGAGAAATCTGTTAAACAATTTCTTTCTCTTTATTCTTTTCAGTATTCTGTCTTTTTGTTAGATGCCTTAAGTCTTAGCCTCTGCACAAAGTAAGATAAACTGTATATAGCTATTCCAACAAAGTACATATAATATCTTAGATTATCATCAAGATTGAAAATCTTGGTTACGATAGCGGGCCAAAACAATATAAGTGATGCGATAAGAAACAAGGGAATCTCATACCATTTATTCTTTGTTATGAACCATCCCTGGACCGCATTTGTAAAGGCAAACGCCCCGAATATCGCCATTACAAATATAAGCAGTGCTTGAGGCCAATTATTGATTTGGTGAAGGACAAGCTCGGCATTAAACACAAACATAAACGGAATAACGGCGGTCCTTAAATCATATATGAAACCCTGTATCCCCGTTGCTATGGGGTCGGATTTCGCAATAGCCGCCGCAGCATAGGCGGCAAGTCCTACCGGTGGGGTATCATCGGCAAGAATTCCAAAATAGAAACAGAATAAATGAGCCGCTATTGGAGGGATAAGGATAATACCGACACCGTTTACGGGACTTAGCTCTCTGATTACAGGGACTGTGATTGTTGCCATAACAATATATGTTGCCGTTGTTGGCAGGCCCATTCCAAGTATCAGGCTTGCAATTGCCGTTATTAATAACACAGGGAATATATAACCGAAGGAAAGTCTTGTTACAATCTCAACAACCATGCCGCTTGGCCCCATGAAAACGATGCCAACAATAATACCTGCAGTAGCAGTTGCTAATGCGACAGTGAGCATATTCCTCGCTCCTGCGATTAATCCTTCAGCTATGGTCCTGACACTTTTAATAGCAGCCTTTATAACGGCAGTGCCATTCTTTATCGCTTTGATGATTTCCCGCACAAAGACAATCACAATAAGGACAAGTATTGCATTAAAAGCCGCCAGGTTTGGAGTGTGGCGCATAATTATCAATTCATATATCAAAACAATCAGGGGGATGAGGTAATGAAATCCACTTTTCAGCACGGTCAGAAATTTGGGGATGTCCGATTTTGGCAGGCCTTTCATTCCGAGTTTTGAAGCTTCGAGGTGAGCGATATAAAACAGGGCAAAATAAGATACGAAAGCAGGAACGGCGGCGGCCTTTACAACATCAAGGTAATCAATGCCTAAATATTCTGCGATAATAAATGCCGCTGCTCCCATTATCGGAGGCATTAACTGGCCGTTTGTACTTGCAGCAACCTCGGTTGCCGCTGCAATCTTTCCTGGATAGCCGACCTTCTTCATTAAGGGAATCGTAAAGGTCCCCGTTGTAACAACATTAGCAATGCTTGAGCCTGAGAAAAGACCTGTTAATCCGCTTGAGACAACCGCAGCCTTTGCTGCGCCGCCCTTAAATCGACCAAGTAAAGAGAGCGCAAGGTCATTGAAAAAATGCCCGGCCCCGACTTTATCCAGCATTGAGCCTAATAGCACAAACAGAAAAACCGTATTGGCGGAAACATAAAGGGGGATACCATAAATCCCTTCCGTGGATAGAGCAATCTGGCTGAGATACCTTCGCAGTGACACACCCCGAAAGGCAAATATCGACGGCATATAAGGGCCTAAGAAGGCATAGAGCGTGAACAGAATGGCAATAATGGCAAGGGCAGGTCCAATCGCACGCCTTGTCGCCTCTAACAGAAGCACGATTAGTATAACACTTATAACCACATCCCGCCGAATGGGCAGGCCCGCCCGCATTGTTATGCCCGTCCAGCCAAAGACAAAGTATAGTACAGAAAGACACGCCAGGCCCGCCAGGAGGTAGTCGATAATCGGAATATGGCTTATTGCGTCGGTGAAGTCTGCCTTCCACTTTCGTTTGGTACTGCCACGGTAGGTCAGGAATACGAGCGTTATGGCAAAAGTTAGATGAACCGCCCTTACCGTTGTGCTGTCTAATATTATCAAACGCGGTAATGCTAATTGAAACAAAGCCCATGCTATTGAGATAGCAGCAATGATGCGTCTGTCGGTTTTTCTCTCGTTTCTTAAAGGCATCTAATCGATTATAAGTTTTGAATCTATGTGTTTATCAAGGCCGGCCTCCCTATAGTATCTTAAGGCACCTTTGTGAATTGGAGCGGAAAGCCCCTTCAGCATGTCTCTTTTTGTCAGCACCTCGTAAGCAGGATGAAGGGACTTGAAATTTTCGAAGTTCTCGAACACCTCTTTTGTTATAGCATAAACAATATCCTCATTCACGTTCTTTGATGTAACAAAGGTCGCCTTTACGCCGATTGTCGCAATATCTTGGGTATTCTTTGCGTAGGGATAAAAAGAATGAGCTATTGTCGATTCCGCGTAATAAGGATACCTTTCAAGCATCTTATTTATGTCCGGCCCTCTGATAGGTACAATAAATACCTTAACTCTTCCCGATGTTGCTTCTTTAATGTTAGCATTGGGATGTCCCACTGTATAGAAGAAGGCATCAATTCTTTCATCCTGTAATAAGCCGGGCGCCTCTACGGCTTTAACATACTCGGCTGAGAGGTCACGGTCCTCATCAAGACCCATCGCTTTTAGCACGTCCTTTGAGTTCTGCAAATATCCGGAGCCGGGGTTTCCAAGATTTACCCTTTTGCCTTTTAAGTCTTTAATTTCCCTGATGCCGCTTTTCTCGGATGCGATTAAGGTGATTGATTCCGGGTGGACTGAAAATACGGACCTGAGGTCTTTTTGTTTTCCGTAATTGGACCATTCCTCCAATCCGTTATACGCCTGATATTGCCTGTCCGATTGAACAACACCAAACACTAAGTCTCCGTGTAACACTGCATTAACATTGAATACGGAGCCGCTTGTCGATTCAACGGTCGCTTTAATCTCGTACTCATCGAATTTCTTATTAACCATTCGACATATAGCAACACCTGTCGGATAATATATTCCAGTTACACCTCCCGTACCTATTGTTACAAAATTGACCTCTCTGTCTTTACATCCTCCCAGAAGAATACTGATACCGACAAGAACAAGTGCACAAGAACAGTCTTTCTTCATTATAAATAGCCCGCTATTTTGGAAGTGCTGACTTTATTTCGGCTATCGTGACTCCGAGCGTTGCTTTGGCAATGGTATCGAGGTCAGCTTCGGGGCCTTGCAGATGATAGGTACGATGAATGTGTGATATCCCCTCGCCAGGTTTTAAGGCCGCCGCCGGGGATGATGTTTCAAGCTCATAAAATGGCCCCAGAGGTTTAGCGCCAGGTTCAGAAGGACCATCATTGTACGAATTAACCACATCGCCCTTGTAGGGTTCGGCCTGAAGCTCCCACATTGAGTTTACATAATCGGCAGCAGTCTGAGGTTTGTTATACTGGACAATTGTCAGGACCTCATTGACGGCATCGTAACTGCCGGCTATTGGCCTGGAGCGTTGGGGCGAAAGACCTATCTTACTGCGGTATTGTCCGTCACCACTAAAGAACAACACACCGTCCTTAACCACCAGCCGATTCGAAGGGACCTTACCAAAGTAGGCATCGTTCACGATTGGACCAAGCTCATCCTCCGTACCTACGTTGAACGGGACAACAATCGTGGTTGCAGGCGACGGATTGAACATACCGAGAATCCATATCGAAAGAAGGCCTGTTCCTTTTTCCCAGGCCTTGGTGCCTGTGTTGGTCATCGTGTTGTTTGATTCAAAAGCAACTATTTTAACTGTTTTGGCCGGCGCTATTCCCAACGCATTGAGCGCTTCGCTTCGTTCAAGAACTCGAATTTCACGGTCCACCCGAAGGTTAAAAATAGTGCGCGAGTAGTTCTCTAATTGCATATCTTTTTTTAGAATTGCACGGCTTTTAGATTTGGAAACAAGCTCAAATGGCTCCGTATCAATGGACGCCGGAGTAAACCAGTTTTCGAGGTCGAACGGAACGCCTTTTTTGAAAAATATCGAAAATTGTCCACCCTCAGGCCCGATCCAGAAACGGTCTTCACCCCCATAAACATTGATGTGCTCGACCGTCTTGCCGGAAGCGATTAGTTCACGGTTAATCCAGCCGAAGCTCAAACCCTCCGTTCCCTCCGCGGTACTGGTCATTGCCCGGCCTTGCAGCGTGGGCAAAACAGCCACCTGGCTGTTGCCGGAGGGGTCTGATAAAATGACCACGTCCGTATGTTTCTTAAGGAATGCCAGGTCATCGCCAAATGTCTTTTTTGCCATTTCCGTCTTTTCCTCCACACAACCTGCCAAGGTCGCAATAAATATCAGAGCGATCAATGATTTTACATATCTCATTGTTTGCCTCCCTACTTATTTCGTCCTTATGATTTCTGTAAAATCGAGGTTAGGCATATTTTGCAAAACTTCAACTCTTATAATAAAACACCCTGTAATACAGGTCAAGCTGCAAAATAACTGTTTTTTTCAAGGACAGTAATACCCGGGCAGAAGTTGTTGCAGAGTTTGCTGCGAGTTGTTATTATTAAGAACTAATTTGTCCGATAATAATGCTTGATGTTTGTAATATAAAGTTCAGATTAAGGGAGTTACGAAGTGAAAGTATTCCGGTCGCCGAATAATCCTATAATTAAGCCAGAGGATATTAAGCCCTCCAGGGACGACTTTGAAGTTATCGGTGTTTTTAACGCCGGCGTTACTCGTTTTAATGAGGAGGTTGTTCTACTTCTTCGTGTGGCCGAAAGGCCTATCAATAAACATCCGGATATTGTACTAACCGCTATTTACGATATTAGTAAAGGCCAGCTTATCATAAAGGAATTCTCGAAAGGCGACCCGGAAAACGATTTTTCAGACCCGAGGTTAATAATAACACCCAAGGGGACATATTTAACATCTATTTCACATCTGAGGCTGGCACGCAGCAAAGACGGTATCGGCTTTGAGATTGAAAATACCCCTGCGATTCAGCCGGCAAATGAATATGAAACCTTCGGCCTCGAAGACCCAAGAATTAGCCTGATTGATGACACATATTATATCAATTATGTCGGGGTGTGCCCTCTCGGAGTAACAACCTGTCTGGCATCTACTAAGGATTTCACCACTTTTGAGCGTCACGGCGTCATCTTCTGTCCCGAAAACAAGGATGCTGTGCTTTTCCCTGAAAAAGTCGAAGGGAAGTATTATGCTCTGCACAGGCCCGGTTCTCCTTTATTTGGAAAACAGGAGGTCTGGATCGCAGAATCACCGGACCTGCGCTGCTGGGGAAACCATCGCTATCTAATGGGACCTCGCCCGGACTACTGGGACGAGATTAAGATAGGCGCCGGTGCCGTACCTTTCAAGATTGAGCAAGGCTGGCTGGAGATTTATCACGGAGTGGACCGAAATAATCGCTATTGTCTTGGGGCGATATTGCTGGATAGTCAAGAGCCCTGGAAGGTCACCGCAAGGACGGAAAAACCTATTTTTGAGCCGGAAGCTGAATACGAATGTAACGGCTTTTATGGAAACGTGGTGTTTAGCTGCGGCCTGCTCTGCGAAGATGAAAAGCTAAAGATTTATTACGGTGCGGCCGATACCGTTATTTGCTATGCGGAGCTATCTTTGAAAGAAACCATCAAGGGCCTGAACCTGTTTGGTTAACTGGTTATCAGGAAAGTGCCTAAAGTGAGCTAAAGTGCCTAAAGTGAGCTAAAGTGTCTAAAGTTTGAAAAAAGAATATCGAATGTAGAATAGCAAACTTCTCCATAGGATACCTTTCGATGGAAATTCAAAATTCCTTGTTCTCCACAGGACACCTTGCGGTGGATATTCACTATTCATCCTTTTTAACTTTAGGCACTCCAAACTTTAGTTCACTTATTCTACTCACTACTCACCACTTTTGTCCCGATTTATCGGAATCACCATATCTAATAAGCTCAACTGGA